>CAZBKU010000108.1:0-9481 GCA_964492585.1 uncultured Thermoplasmatales archaeon
TGTGGTACACGCGTTCCTCAGGTGGGGGAGGTCTGTTCTAGATGGGGACGGACCGGTGGAGACGCTACGAATGCTGAAGAACGCTGATCCTGGGGATAGGGCCCTTGTGGGTCGAGCCGGGGCGCCCGTCAGCTGGGCGGCGTGTTCTCTCTGCCCGGACGCTTGCGGCGCTCAGCTCTCGGCGAACCGGATGATCCGGTCCAGGGCGTCCTGGAGCACGTCCTCGGGCGGCAGGAAGACCATCCGGAAGTGGCCGGTGCCGGCCTCGCCGAACCCGGACCCGTGGACGGTGAGCACGTGCTCCTCGTCGAGCAGATCGAGGACCCACTGGCGGTCGGTCCGTCCGCCGAGGTCGTTGACCCGGACGAACGCGTAGAAGGCGCCCTCAGGCGTGGAGACGTCCAGGGCCTCGGTCTCGGCGATCCGGTCGGCGACGACCTGGGCCCGGGACGCCAGTTTGTCGCGGATGGTCTGGAAGTGCGGGGCATCGGGCACGAGCGCTTCGGCGATGGCATGCTGCATGGGGGCCGGGCTGCACAGGCGCAACCGGGCCTGCTTCATCACGGTCTCCTGGATGTCGGCCAGGTCGTCGTCGGGGTCCCGGAAGGCCATCCAGCCGGCCCGCCAGCCCGGTACGAGCCAGGACTTGGACAGGCCGTCGAGGACGACCACGGGCCCGCCTGGGACGGCACCGGCGGTGGTGGGCCGCTGGTCACCGAAGCTCAGCTCCCAGTAGATGTCGTCGGTGATGAGCAGCAGCTCGTGCTCCCAGGCCAGCTCGCACATGGCCTTGACCGTGGCTTCGGGGATCGTCGCACCGGTGGGGTTGTTCGGGCTGATCAGGACCAACGCGCGGGTCTGGTCGGTGATCAGCTCACGGACCACCTCTGGGTCCGGGGACCAGCCATCCTCGAGCGTGCAGGGGTAGGCCCGGGCATGGGCGGCGAAGACCCGTGGGAGGCTCACGTAAGGTGGGTAGGCCGGACCCGGGATCAAGACCTCCTCGCCGGGTCCAAGCACGCTGGCTAACAGCAGGCTCAAGGCCTCGCTGGTGCCGGTGGTCACGACGACATCCTCGGGTGCCACCTCGACACCCCGGGCCTGCTCGTAGGTGGCGATGGCTTGGCGGGAGGCAAGCGAGCCGGCGCTATCGGCGTACCCGCCGTCGCCAGCACCCTCCCGGTAGGCCGACAGGAGGCTCTTGGGGGGCTGGAAGTCGAACTTGCACGGGTCCCCGATGTTCAGCTTGAGGACCTCGTGCCCTTGGCGTTCGATCTCCCGGGCAGGCAGCAGGACATCCCGGATCGCGTAGGTGACATCCTCGAAGCGGCTGGCCGGCTCGTACGGCATCAAGGGGTGGACCGGAGAGGTGGTTGAAAAAGCAGGAGGGTCAGACGGTCGTCAGCCCGAGAGGCCCACGACCAACGGCGGGCTGGGTCTCAGGCGGCCTAGGGGATCGGTCCGGTGGGACCGGGATCAGGGGAGGGTCCAGGGGCGCTCGAAGGCCTCATCCAAGGCCTCGTCGTCCACCTCGTCGTCCCGGTGCTTGGTTCGGGGCATCAGGTAGATGTCCGCTGCTCCCCAGGTTAAGGCTTGCGTTCCGTGCCCGGAGCCTGGAGGGCCCTGGTCCTGGACGATCCCAAGCGTCTGGCGCCCGGATCCCCCACGCTACCCGTTCATGGGTAAGAGGGAGGTCGGATGCCTCTTCCCGTTGTCCCCTTGCCGGGGACCGACGGGTGGCCGGGCCACGTTCTAACCCGTCAGCTCCAGCACGTCACCCTTCCTTTGGCTGGGCCATCGGCGCCTCGCCGGCCCACAAAGAAAGCCTGCATGGAAAGAAACGGGCCGGCGAGCGGTCCATGGCCCAGGCCGCCTTCGGCGGCGGGCTGGCATGGACGTGCCTACCCAGTCAGCTCCAGCACGTCCATGCCGCGGGCGAGATCGCCGGTGAACAGGTACCCCTGGTAGTACCAGACATCCCAGACGTTGGTGTTCGGGTTCCACTGGTCTTGGATGACCGGGTTGGCAGGGTCGCTGAAGTCGATCAACAGGACACCGGCCCCGTAGAAGCCCATCACCAGCTTGCCCTCTTGGGGCAGGAGCTGGCCGCAGTGGGCGGTGCCTCCGGCGGGCACACCGGCGCCGCCGATCTCGGTCAGCCGGTCGTCGTGGGGCGGGTTGCTGCTGTAGTGATGGGCCGGGGAGAGCCAGCCCTGGAGCTCGGGGGACTCCTCGTCGCTGATGTCGTAGAACCAGAGGTTGCCCGAGGGCCCGCTGGCGGTGGTACCGTCGGCCTCGGCGTAGGCATCGCAGGCTGGAGCCACGCCGCCACCGTTCTCATCGCCGACGATCAGGATGCTGGCGTCGTGGTTGACCATCGCCAGGTGGCTGAACATGACCGTGCCGACCCCGGTGCTGGGCAGCTCCGTGTTGCCGTGGTGGGCCGGGACGCTGACGATGACGTCGGGAGAGGTGGGGTCAGCGATGTCCCAGATCTGGGTCATCTGGATGCCGGCGCAGTAGGCCCGGTGCATGTCCTCGGCAGGATCGATGTAGAAGCTGATGTCGTGGCAGCTGTAGCCGTTCTCGAAGTCGATGACCTGCTCTGGCTCGGTGGGATCGGACAGATCGTAGATGGCCGTCCCCTCGCTGGCCTGGCTTTCGAGCTGGGAACCGTCGCCGCCCCCGGCGCTGGCCGAGTTGTACAGGATCGGCGTTCCGGGCACGAACCCGACGTTGTGCGACCCGCGGTCGGGCTCGATGGTGGCGATCTTCTCCGGGTCCACGGGGTCGGTGAGGTTGAAGACCGGGACCACACCGGTGTCGGTGGCGAAGACCTCGTACAGCCGGCCATCGGGGAAGGCCAGCGTGTCGACGTCCCGGGCCGGCGGTTCAGCCAGCTCGGCCAGCGCCACGGGGTTCGCCGGATCGCTGATGTCGTACACCGTCGTGGTGTCCACGAACCCGGGCACGATGGCCAGGCTACCGAAGATCGCGATGCCGGCGCCGCGTTCCTCCTCGTCGCTGATCTGGCCCAGGTGCGAGAGCCCGGTGATGTCGCTGGGTAGATCGGCCTGCTCGGGAGGGTGCCACCATCCGGGGACCTCACCGTCGACGTTCCGGGTGGGGTCGTTCATGGTCGGCAGGCCGTAGGCCGGGTGCGAAGCCTTCAAGGGGGTCTGGAAGGAGACCCCGGGGACACCGGCTTGGTCGGGCAGGCCCGACTCGCTCAGATCGTCCTCGTCCTCCCCGATGCAGCCGGCCAACCCGGCGCCGACAAGCAGCGCGGCTAGCAGCGCGGCACGATGCATGGTACCCAACGGTCATCCTTCCCCTGTATCAAGGTTGTTGGAGGTCACCTGGCCGGTCGAGACCCAAGCCCCCTGGAGGGCTCCAGGCCCGGGTCGTAAGCCTTCATCAACCCCCCACGGGGTTCACCCGGCGTGGCATCCACGGAGCCTGGGGATCAGGACCCCGACGATCGCACCTCTGGGCCTGCTTGGGGCGGTGCAGGGCCCTTGGGCCGGCTCACCGGTCGGTGGACGGGGGCCGCCTGGCGCCATCCAGGCAGGGCCCTGGTCGCCGTGGGCCTGGTGACGCTGCTCCTCGGCGCTGGCCTGCCCCTGGTCGAGACCACCGTGGATCCCGTCGACGCGCTCCCGGGGGGCGACCCGCACACCCAGGCGGCCCGGAACGTGACCACCAGCTTCCGGTCGACCTTCACCCAGCAGGCCTCGCTGATCGTCAGCGTGGACCCGCCGACCTGCATGGCTGACTCCCGGGAGCAGATCCCCGCTCGCCACGGGCCCGACGGTTCGCCCGGCCCCACGGTCCGCTGCGGGAACATCACCGACGAGGTCTACCTGCGCGCCATGGATGAGCTGTTCACCTTCGTGCAACGGTACGGTCAGGAGCATCCGCCGATCGAGGGAGAGGAAGAGATCCCCCTGCGCTACATGGTGGCCTTGCCGAGCTTCTACATGCTCTACAACTGGACCTTGGCCGGTGGCCAGGACCAGGCCCCCGAGGGCGCCTTCGCCCTCCCGGCAGCCCAGGACCGTGCCCGGACGACGATGGTCCTCGAGTCCGGCTGGCAGACCATGGACGAGGCCCTTACGAGCACGCTTGACAGCGAGCACGAGGAGGCCGCCGTGTTCCTCCTGCCGGACCCCAAGTCGCCCTACACAAGCGAAGAGATCGGGCGGTTCGCTCTGGATGCCTTGGCCGCCTACCAGGTCTGGGCCCCCGAGAACGCGACCTACCAGGTCTTCACCGGCGACAACGCGCCCAGGATCGCGGTCAACACCCCCATCGCCCGGGCCCACGGGTCGGCCCTGGTCGAGGAGGACCTGGTCCGGATTTTGCCCGTGCTCTTCGCCGTGGCCACGGTCGTGGTGGCCCTGGCCTACCGCGACCTGCGGGTCGTCGGCGTGGCTTGGGCCACCGGTGGGCTCACCCTGGTCTGGACCGGCGGGTCGATGGGGTACCTGGGCCTGCCGGTGGGTCCCCTGACCCTGGCCGCCGCCCCGGTGGGTCTGGTCTTGGGGTTGGTCGCCGCCGTGCGCTGGGCTTCGGATGTCCTCGGCCACGTCGAGGACGGCGTCCCACCGGAGCAAGCCGCCGGTCTGGCCGGGGCCCAGGTCGGTGGTGCGTTCACCGTAGCCGGCGGGACCGCCTTGGTCGTCGGACTGGCCTACGCGGCAAGCCCCTCACCGTTGTACGCCCAGGCCACCCTGGCTGTGGCCCTGGCCGCCACGATCCCGGCCGTGCTCGTCGTCACCCTGGTACCGGCGGGGCTCTCCCTCATCGGCCTACCAGAGGCTCGTCCTGGACCTCCGATCCGTCCCCGGCTGCTCCCGGCCCTTCGCTCCTGGCTGGCCCGGCACCGGGCCTTGCTGGTCATCGCCCTTGTCCTGCTCGGCGGCACGGCCCTGGCGGCCAGCCAGACCCTGGGCGCCGAACCGCTGGCCTCACCGCCCAAGAACCTGCCCGAGGACGACCCTCTGCGCCAACAGCACGAGGCCGCCTTGGCGGCGTTCTACAACGTGCCCGAGGGGACGGCGGTGCCCCGCACCGACCTCGTGGTGATCCAGGGCGAGATCACCACGCCCGAGGCCCACGCCTACCTGGACCGTCTCAAGGATAGCTTGGTCCGGGAGGCTGCCGGGGACGAGACCGCGCACATGGACAACAGCCGCAACCTGCCGGACATCATCCGGTTGTGGCTGCTGGTCCGCGACGGCCCGGCCTCGGTCGGGATCAGCGTCGTCGACGGCCAGCTCCCGGGACCGGCTGCCCAGCAGACCGACCGGTACCCGGAGACCCAAGCCGAGATCGAGGCGACCCTGGAGGAGATGTTCGCCTCCCCCATGGCGACCTTCGCCAGCCTCTCGGTCGACCACCCGGACGACCGGATCACCGTCATCCCAACGCCCTTGCGCGTCAGCGACACCCAGGAGGCCGAGCACGCCTGGACCCTGCTCGAGAGCGCCACCGACGAGGTCGAGGACCAGCGTCCCGCCGGCGTGCACGTGGGCTTCGTGGGCAAGGCCCCTGCCAACCACCTGGTCCACCAGATCCAGCTTCCGTGGCTCTGGCTGATCCCCCTGGTCGGGTTGCCGACCCTCACCGGTCTGGCCTACCTGCACACCCGCGATCATCGGACCGCTGGCCTGGCCCTGGTCCCGCCGATCCTCTCAGGCGTCGGGGGGCTTGCCGTCCTGATCCTGCTGGACAAGGGGGTCTCACCGGACCTGGCCATCCCTGGCCTTCTGGCCTTGACCAGCGGTGGCCCTGTGACCTACTGGGTCGTGGCCCGCCGCGGTCCGCCCAGCCCCGGCGTACCAGCCTGGCGATGGACCGGGGCCGTCGTGGCCAACGTCCTCCTGGCCGGCTCACTGGCCCTGTTCGTGCCGATCGAGGCCATCGGTTGGCCCGGGGTCCGTGAGCTCATGCTCCAAGGGTTGATGATCGTGGGGGCCGTGGTCGTCGGCCTGGGAGCCCTGGCCAGTCTTGCGGCGGTCAGCCTGCTCGGCGAGGCCGATCAGTAGCTCTTGCCCAGGTAGATCACCTGGTCGGTGCGAGCCCCGCAGCTGATGCAGGACCCGGTCTCGGTGTCGGCCGGGACGATCACGCCGTCCTCGGCGGTCCGCGGGAAGCCGAGCACGTCCCGGTCGGCGTTGGTCTCGATGTCCTCGGCGCAGGCCTGCTCCCCGCACCACCACGTCTTGAGGACGCCCATCTGGTGGCGGGCATCCTCGACCGTCTTGACGGTGACCAGGTTGTCCTCGACCAGTCGGTCGGCTGCAGCCCGGAGCCGGGCCTTGAACGCCTTAAGTTGCTCCTCGACAGCTTCGACGATCGCCGCTTGCGGGACGACGACCTTGGAGCCCTTGAGCACCTTCTCGGCGTGCTCGCTGGTGACCTCGACGTCCTCGTCGCGCCCGTCCCGGGGCACCAGGACGGCGTTGTCGTTCTCCAGGTCCCGGGGCCCGATCTCGAGGCGCAGCGGGACCCCCTTCTGCTCCCACTTGTGGTACTTGAACCCGGCCGTCTCGTCGGTGTCGTCCAGCTCGACGCGGATACCGGCCTCGCGCAGGGTCTCGGCGGCCCCCTGGCAGGCATCCAGGACGTCGGCCTCGGTGTCCTCGAAGATGACCGGCACGATGGCCACCTGGATCGGTGCGATGTCCGGCGGCAGACGGAGGCCTTGCTCGTCGCCGTGCAGGCCCACGATGGCACCGACCAGGCGCTCGCTCATGCCGTAGGTGGTCTGGTGGACGTGCTTGAACTCGCCCTCGGCGGCCTCGTAGGTGATCTCGTAGGGCTCGGCGAAGTTGGTCTTGTAGTGGTGGAAGGTGGCGCACTGGAGGGTCTTCTTCTCGGGCATGAGCACGTCGGCGGCGATCGTGTAGTGCGCGCCCGGGAACTTGTCCCACTCGGGGCGCTGGGCCAGGATCGACGGCAGGCACAGCTTGTCGGTCAGGTTCTCCCAGATCTCCAGGTCCTGGCAGACCTGCTCTTCGGCGCTCTCGTAGTCCTCGTGGGCCGTGTGGGCCTCGAAGAAGTGAATCTCACGGACCCGCATGAACGAGCGGGTCTGCTTGGTGTCGTACCGGAAGACGTTGACGATCTGGAAGATCTTGAACGGCAGGTCGGTGTGGGCCCGGATCCACAGCGCGAACATCGGGTACATGGCCGTCTCGCTGGTCGGCCGGACCACCAGGGGCACCTCGAGCTCATCGAGCCCGCCGTGGCGCACCCAGTACACCTCGTCCTCGAACCCTTTGATGTGGTCGGACTCCTTGGCGAAGAGGCTCTCGGGGACCAAGAGCGGGAACTCAACCTCGTCGTGGCCGGTGCGCGCCATCTCCTCGCGTGTGAACGTATCGATGGCCCGCATGAGCTTGAGCCCATAGGGCATCCAGACGTCCATGCCCTTGACCGGGTAGCGCTTGTCGATGAGGCCGGCATCCTCGATGATGTCGTTGTACCACTCGGAGAAGTCCTCGGTCTTCTTGCTCATCTGGGGGCCCCTTGGCCGCCGGCATACCGGGGGGTCTTGAAAAATGGTTGCCTTCCCGGGCTGCGGGCTTGGGGTAGCCGTTAACCGGGAGTGCTTGGTTGACATCGGTGCCGCGATGATGACTGAATCCAATGCTGAGCTCGCGATGATGAGCCCCAGGCTGAGCGGCATCCACCACCTCGCGGCGCAACCAGACCGTCCCGGTCCACCGGGTCGATCACGACCATCTGCACGATCCGTGCCTTTTTGACAATAATCTTTTTCTAATCGTAGGGTCCTTCTGTGGCCATGCCCACCGATCCCCGCCAGGCCATCGCCCTGGTCACCGACCCGGCCGCTGCCGAGCAACTCGTCCACCCGCTGAGGGCCCGGATCGTGGCCCACGCCACCGAGCCCACCTCGGCCGCCGAGCTCGGTGAGCTGTTGGATGAGAGCCGCCAGAAGGTCAACTACCACGTCAAGACCCTCGAGGCCGTGGGGTTGCTGGAACCGGCCGGCCAGCGCCAGGCCCGCGGGTTCACCGAGAACCTCTACCAGGCCACCGGCCGGGCCTACCTGCTGGCCCCTGACGTCCTGGGTCCGGCCGCCCCCAAGCCCGACGCGGCCACCGACCGGTTCAGCGCGTCCTACCTTCTGGCCCTCACCGGTCGCACCCAGAGCGAGCTGGCCCGGGTCCTGGCCGACGCCGAGGCCGCCGACCAGCGCGTGGCCACCCTCTCCATGGACACGACCGTCCATTTCCCGGACGCACAAGCCAGGGCCGCCTTCGCCAGGGCCCTCCAAGCGGCCGTCACCGACCTCGTGGAACGGTTCTCGGAATCCGGCGCCGAAGGCAGCCGGCCGTTCAGGATGATCGTCGGCATGCATCCCCAACCGGCCGATGCCCGGGAGGCGCCAGCATGAGCAAGGAAGGCTGGGAGCACACCGGGCGCCGGATCGAGGACGAGGCCACCGTCGAGGCCCCACCGGAGATCGTCTGGGATGCCTGGGCCGACCCAGACGAGCTGGCCCGCTGGTTCGTGGACAGCGCCTCGGGCACCGCCGAACCAGGCCAGGAGATGACCTGGGCGTGGGAGGCCTACGACCTGGAGCAGACGCTCACCGTCGTCGAGGCCCAACGGGGCAAGCGCCTGGTCCTCGAGGTCGCCTGGGGCGATGGCAGGCCCACCCTGATCGAGGTCACCGTCCATCCCGAGGGCGACAGCACCCGCCTGCGCCTGGTCCACTCGGGCTTCGACGAGGCCGCCGACTGGGACGGCGAGTACGAGGGCGCTCGCTCGGGCTGGACCAACGCCCTGGCCCACCTCAAGGTCTACATAGAGCACCATCGAGGCAAGGACAAGCAGAGCCTGGACCTGGTCCGGCCGGCCACCTACCAGCCCGAGCACCTGCAAGAGCTGACACGTACGCCGGCGGGCGTGGCCCGGTGGCTGGGCACGACAGAGGACGAGATGTCCGAGGTCGGGGACCGGATCCAGCTCGATCTCCAGGATGGCAGCGAGCTCACGGGCACGGTCATCGCCCGGACCGGCTGGGAGACCGCGATCACCTGGGAGGAGCTCGACGGTGTCCTCACGTTCCAGGCCTTCCCTGGGGACCCCGAGGCGGAGACCGGGACCCGCATGCTTGGGATCCGGGTGGTCAGCTGGGCCGATCCCATCCACCTCGAGGCCCGGCGCACGGATCTGGAACGGGCCCTGGATCGGTTGGTGAAGGCCCTTGCCGGCTGAGCGGTGATCCGGGAGCGCTCAGCGGGGCTATCCGCGGGTCACGAGAGCTCCTGCCAGCGCGCTACGCCCACCCGCGGCGGGTCATCGTCAAGCAGGACCAGCCGAGGGCCATCGTCGGGCAAGAGCTGGTTCAGGTCGGTGACCAGGGTCTCCACGTCGATCTGGTGCCCCCGGTAGCGGGGCTCGATGTGGTGCCAGACCCCGTCGACCTCCACCTCGACCAGGA
>CAZBKU010000109.1:0-7337 GCA_964492585.1 uncultured Thermoplasmatales archaeon
TCTCCAGGGCGGCCACGGTGGCCGCCGTCATGATGCAGCCGGCCGAGGGGCCAGCGATGATCGGCGACTGTGCTCGCACGACGAAGAAGAAGTCGTGGTTCTCCATGGCGTAGCCGGTCACGCTGCTGGCCACGCGGGCTGCGATCCGGGCCGAGCCTTGCATGTCGGTGCCCGTCAACGGCCGGGTGTCGATGAAGACGTGGCCGGACCCGTTGGGCGCCACGCTCACCGAGATCGTCGCGTGCGCCCCCACCCGCTCGCCGCTCTCGGTCTGGGCCACGGCCAGGGCCGTGACGCTGACGGGATCGGTCAGGGACAGCTGGCTTTGGGCCTGGGAGACCGGGGTCACGGCCAACGGGGCCAGAAGGAGCAGCACGAGGGCCACGCTTCGCTTGTGCGTCACGCCGGGCCGAACCGTCACCGGTTGGATAGTGGTTTCGGCTCCCTGGCCGAACGGTGAAAGGGGTCCCGTCACCGAAGGGGAAGGGCTTATCTACCAGGCTGATGTCTTGTGACGTGATGGGCAAAGAGGAGTCTGGCGCGGGCTTCCAACAAGCAGCCGGTCTGATCCGGTACTTCGAGGCAGAGGAAGAGAGCGCCGTCCACCTGGATCCCCGTTTCGTCATCGCCTTTGCGCTGTTCACCGCTGTGACCACCATCGTCGCCAACTGGCAGTGCAGCCCCGGCGCCTGTTTCTGAGTGTAGGACGCTTCGGTTCACCAGCGGACCGATGGCCGACCGCATCGGATCTGTTCTCCAGCGGCCCGCTTATCGGGGTCCGGTCAGGGCCAACCACCGATCGCCGAGCGTCGTTGCGGTAGGTCTTTGCCTAAGCGTCCGGCTTGACCGACGATGTCATCCCGGGGGCAGACCCAGATCCACGACACGCTGGACGACCAGATCGCCCTGGTCACCGGGGCCAACCGCGGTATCGGCGAGCAGATCGCCGCCAAGCTTGCGACCTTGGGTGCGACCGTGTACGCCGGGGCCCGGGACCCCGGCAGGGTGACCGCCGAGGATCAGACCGCCGTGGAGCTGGACCTCACCGACGATGCCCGGATCCGGCAGGCCGCCGAGCGGATCGAGGAGACCGCCGACCGGTTGGACATCCTGATCAACAACGCGGGTATCATCGGGCCCCGCGGACCCCTGGCCAAGCTACCCATGGAGGAGATCGACGAGACCTTGGCCACCAACCTGCGCGGGTCGCTGGCCGTGACCCGGGCCATGCTCCCCCTTCTTCTGACGACCGATGGCCCCCGGGTGGTCAACCTGTCCAGCGGGGCCGGATCCTTCGGGGAGGGCATGATGACCAGCCACCTGCCGTATGCGATCTCCAAGGCCGGTCTGAACGCCCTGACCGTGACCCTCCACGACCAGTACCACGACCAAGGCCTGATGGTCAACAGCGTCTGCCCGGGCTGGGTGCGTACCGAGATGGGCGGCCAGGGCGCCCATCGGAGCGTGGAGCAGGGGGCCCAGACCCCGGTCTGGCTGGCCCGGTTCCAGCCGGGCTCACCGTCGGGCAGGTTCTGGCGCGACCGGTCCCCGATCCCGTGGTAGGCCGGCCAGCGACGACACAAAACTCTAAGCGCAAGGCCCGTTGCGGGCCTGATGCATTGGGCCGACGTCCTGGCCGACGAGCTGCTCGAGCGCGGCGACGAGCACGTGCTGGCCACCGGCATCACCCCCTCTGGACCCATCCACGTGGGCAACCTGCGAGAGGTGATGACCACCGAGAGCGTCCACCGGGCGTTGGTGGACGCCGGTGGGCGGTCGACGCTCGTCTACGTGGGCGACACCTACGATCCCTTGCGCAAGGTCTACCCGTTCCTCGAGGACCATCCGGAGATCGACTACGAGGAGCACGTCGGCAAGCCCCTGTCGGCCATCCCCTGCCCGTGCGGGGGTCACGAGAGCTACGCCCACCACTTCCTCGAGCCGTTCCTGGGCGCCCTGGACCACCTGGGTATCCAGCCCGAGGTCCGCCTGGCCCACGAGATGTACGAGGATGGAACCTACACCGACAGCATCGTGACGGCCATGGACGAGGCCCCGGTCATCCGGGAGATCCTCGAGGAGGTCAGCGGCCGGGACCTGCCCGACGGGTGGATCCCGTTGAACGTGCGCTGCCAGGCCTGCGGCCGGATCAGCGACGTCCAGGCCCTGCTCTACGAGTACCCGGAGATCGAGTACCGGTGCCAGACCTGCGACCACGAGGGGAACGTCGACATCCGCGAGCCCGGCGTCGGCAAGCTGGCCTGGCGGGTGGACTGGCCGGCCCGCTGGAGCTTCCTGGACGTCACCTTCGAGGCCTTCGGCAAGGACCACGCCAGCGCCGGCGGCAGCTGGGACACCGGTCAGCCCATCGCCCGCCAGGTCTTCGACATCGAGCCACCCCACCACACGATCTACGAGTGGCTGCATGTGGCCGGGCAGGGGGCCATGGCCAGCTCGGCCGGGACCGGCGTGGCCGCCGAGGACGTGCTCGAGGTCACCCCGCCCGAGGTCCTGCGTTTCTTCTTCGAGCGCTACCAGCCGGCCAAGCACATCGAGTTCGACCCTGGCCTGGGCCTGTTGGACCTGGTCGACGAGTTCGACCGGGTGGTCACCGAGTGGCACGAGGAGGGCAGCTCGAGCGAGATCAACGACGTCGAGCGCGTCATCCAGCTCTCCCAGCCGTCCGGGAGCCTGCCCGAGCACCCCGGCCAGCTGCCGAGCATGCGCCACCTGGCCACCGTGGTCCAGATCTACCCGGATACCGAGGCCCTGATCGAGCGGATGCGGCGCTCGGGCACCGTCGGCGAGCTGTCCGAGGACGAGACGGCCCTGCTCCGGGAACGGATCGAGCGGACCCGGGCCTGGTTGGACCGGTTCGCACCGGACGCCGTCAAGTTCGAGATCCCCGACGAGGTGCCCCACGGTGTGCTCCAGGAGAGCCACCGGGCCACCCTGGCCGAGTTCCTCGGGATGCTGGAGACGGTCGACTGGGATGGGGACGCCATCCAGAACGCGGTGTACTCCGCGGCTGACAAGGCCGGCACCGGCGCCGGGTCGATCTTCAAGGCCGCCTACCTGGCCGTGCTGGGCCAGTCCCGGGGGCCCCGGTTGGGTCCCTTCCTGGCCAGCATGGAACGATCCTGGGTCCTCGAGCGGTTCCAGGCGGCCGTGGACGGACCGTAGAAGAGATGGAGACGCACCGACCCGGGGGGGACCTCCGGGCCGGTGGGTGGCAGGATCAGCGTCGGCCGACGACGACCGTGACGACCATAGCGACCACGACGGCACCGATGGCCAGGGTCCAGCCCAGGGGCGTGGATTGTTGGCCGCCCTCGTTGCGCTCGTTGCCGGCTTCGTCGAGGGGTTCATCTGCTCCGCCGCTCTCGCCGAAGGGGCTCTCGTTGGCGCTCTCGTTGTCGTCGGACTCGTTGGTGTCGTTGCCGAAGGTCCGGTTGTCCTCGGACTCGTTCTCATCCGACGCGTTCTCGTCGGACTCGTTGGTGTCGTTGCCGAAGGTCCGGTTGTCCTCGGACTCGTTCTCATCCGACGCGTTCTCGTCGGACTCGTTGGTGTCGTTACCGAACGTCTGGTTGCCCTCGGACCCGTTCCCATCGGCGAAGGTCGCATTGTCGCCGGTCTCGTTGCCGACCTCCATCTCGACCCACATGCCGGCGGCCTCGTGGCCGGTCATGTCGCACCAGATGTAGATCCCGTCGGCATCCTCGGGGACCGTGACGTTGGTGCTATCCATCTCGCCGGGGCTGATCGTCGACGTGTTGGCGATGGCGGCCGTCGACGGCGTGTCCCGATGCTCGGGGTCCGCGCTGTCGTTGGTCGTGACGTGCGCGTTGTGGCTCGTGTTCCCCTCGTTGCGGAGGGTCAGGTTGACCTCGTCCCCGGGCTCAAGGTCGTCAGGTCGTTCCTCCACATCGAAACAGAACGTCTTCTCATCTGGGCAGCCGCCTTCCTGGGCGACCACGGTGATCTGCTTCTCTTGGCTGTCGGACGTCGTCTCGTCGACCTGCGCCGTGAGAGGTGCCCCGATCAGCAGCAAGGCTGCCAGGGCAACCCAGAGGGGACGAAGGGTTGTCATGGGAGCTAGGGGTCTCGGCGGCCGGGTTAACCGTTATTGGCATGCGTCTCGAACCAAGTTTCAGGCTGCTCTAAGGGACTTTCAGGCTGGTCGAACACACGCACCGGTTCTCGGGCTCCAGGATGGAAGCGCCAGCAGGACCAGGACCTGTCAGCGTAGGGGACACGAGACCACAGGGTGCCCACCAAGGATACACCGTCCAGTGAGAGCTCGCCATCGTCGTGTTCCGGCGGTGTGCATCGGTGTCCACCACCTGACCACGCCCCCCGGACCGGCCGAAAACGCTTAAGAACGGGGCCCGCCTGACGCGCTTAGGGAACCCCATGAGCACCACCATGGCTGAAGTCCGCCAGCTCCGAGAGGGCCGGTACGTCGTCGTCGACGACGAACCGTGCAAGATCCTCTCCATCTCCACGTCCAAACCCGGCAAGCATGGTAGCGCTAAGGCCAAGGTCGATTGCGTCGGCATCTTCGACGATAAGAAGCGCAAGCTCTCGGCCCCGGTCACGGAGCGCGTCAAGGTCCCGATGATCGACCGCCGCACGGCCCAGGTGGTCAGCGTCCAGGGCGATGTCGCCCAGCTGATGGACATGAGCACCTACGAGACCTTCGAGCTCGCCCTCCCGGCCGAGTTCGAGGACGACGTCGAGCCCGGCAAGGAGATCTCCTACATGGAGTGCATGGGCCGGCGCAAGATCACCCGGACCTGAGACGGGTGAGCACCATGGCCGGGTTCGACAAGACGATCGGTGACCTCAACCAGCAGCGCGGCCACCTGTGCGTGGGGATCGACCCGAGGCCAGGCCGGTTCCCTGCAGCGTACGAGGACGCCGAGGGGTTCCAACGCTGGTGCCTGGATCTCGTCGAGGTCACCGCGCCGCACGCAGCCGCCTTCAAACCCAACTTGGCCTTCTTCCTAGAGATGGGTCCCCCTGGCCTGGAAGCCCTCGAGGCCACCGCCCAGGCCGCCAAGGCCACCGGCGCCCTGGTCATCCTGGACGCCAAGTTCGGAGACATCGGCTCCACCTCCTCGGCCTACGCCACGTTCGCCGCGGAGGTCGTCGGCGCCGACGCCGTCACCCTGAACCCGTACATGGGGACCGACGTGGTCGAACCGTTCCAGACCGCCGGGCTCCAGGCCTTCGTGCTCGCCCGGACGACCAACCCGTCGGCCGCCGTCCTGCAGCGACGGGTCTCCGGCCGCGTCATCGAGCTCTTCGGGCCGTTGGACGTCGGCTTCGTGGCCCCGGGCAACGACCCGCAGCTGCTCTCCGGTGTCCGGCAGCAGGCCGACCAAGCACCCCTTTTGATCCCCGGCGTCGGCGCCCAAGGCGGCGACCCGGCCGAGGTGGCCAAGGTGGCCGGCAAGGGGCCCTTCCTGGTCAACAGCTCGCGAGGCATCGCCGAGGCCGACGGGAGCTTCCCAAAAAGCGCGGCTGAGGCGGCCGAGACCCTGTCCAAGCAACTCTCCTGACCCGGGCTGGGTCATCGCCGCAGGCGGCCGACCAGCAGCGCTGCCCCGATCAGCCCTGCCACGGCCAGCGGCCAGCCGAGGGGTTGAGGGTTCTGGCTCTCGCCGCCCTCGACGGTGAACGTCGCCGTCTCGCCCAGGGCGGCGTGACCTTCGAACCCGCACCGCAGCAGGAACGTCCGGGTGTCGGCCTCGTCGATGGCCGTCTCGATGTCCGCCCACGGGATCTCGATCTCCAGGGTTCCGTTCGGTGGGATCGCCTGGCCGGTGGCATGCTTGGCCAGGACCTCGGGGGTTCCTGGTTCGAAGCTCAGGTTGTGCTGGACCTGGCCCTCGTTCTCGATGCTGAGCGTGACGGTGTCCCCGTCGGCGATCGCGATCGTGGCGGGCTGGACACAGAACCGGTCGTCGCCATCGGGGCAGCCCTGGTCGGTGAGGGTCACCTCGATGGTGCGTGGGGAGGCCGCGTGGACGATCGGGAGGAGGACAGCGGTCAGGCAGATCGCCGCGAGGGCCAGGGCCCGGGGGCCGCGCATGGTCCGGCCAGGCAGGGCCCTTGGCTAAAGCGTTGCGATGCACTCAGCCGACCATCAGCCAGAACAGGGCCAGGATGGCGGCCCACACGGCGATGAAGACCGGCCAGCTCCACTTGATGATCTTGGACCCATCCAGGGGCTTGATCGGAAGCATGTTGAACCCGGCCAGGACGACGTTGATCAGCAGGGCCAGCTGGAAGAAGTTCCCGAAGTTCGAGAGCTGGATCTCGAAGGTGGTCCCTTGGGCGGTGGCGTACCAAAGGGGCAGCGAGATCAGGGCGAACGCGATGTTGACCAGGGGCCCGGCCACCGAGATCAGGCCCGAGTGCCGTTCGAGGTCCTCCTCGTAGGAGGTCACGGCGGCCTCGTAGGCGGCCTCGGTCTCGTAGAACGCCGGTCTCGGTTCCGGGTTGGGGTAGATCATCACCGCGCCGGGCAGGGCGACGACGATACCCAGGATGGCCGAGACGACCAGGCCCAGGCCCAACCCGGGCATGCTGGCGCGGAACTCGGCCCACATGCCGTAGTGTTGGGCGGTCAGCTTGTGGGCCAGCTCGTGGAACACGAAGGCGGCCAGGACCAGGAGGAGGCTGATGGGTAGCGCCGGCCAGAGGAAACTGTCCCACTTGATCCCGGGCTCGCCGCAGTCGGGTTGCAGGGGCGTGCCGAACAGGAAGCTGCAGGAGAGCACGAACCCGAAGGCGGCGGCCAGGACGGCCGTGCTGGCCAACAGGTGCCAGATCTCCTTGCGGGTGAAGTGGAACACGCTGTACCCGTCGTTCACGCGAAGGCCTCCTGGAGGAGCTTGACCAAGCCGAACGTGCTGCCGGCGGCGCTGCCCAGGTTGACCAGGGCGGCCACCAGGAGCACGCGGACAAGCCGGTTGTTCCGCATGTCCCCGAAGGTCTCCAACTCGGAGAGACCCTCGAAGTCGCCGACGGTCGGTTCGTGGCGCCAGGCTTCCACGGCGGCGGCGAACCACCCGGCAGCCAGGGCAGGGTTCAGGCTGGTGAAGGGTGAGGCCAGGAAGGCCACGACGGTGGCCAGCAGGCCGCCGCCGGCGATCAAGCATCCCAGGGCGGCTGGGATACCGCTGGCCAACAGGTACCACAACAGGCCGGTCTGCAGGCCCTGGAAGTTCCCGGTGGTGATCCCCTGGTAGGCCAACAAGCCGAAGATGGCCAGGATGGCGGCGGCCAGGCTCCAGGCGAAGACCCTGCCCCAGGGGACCTTGGAG
>CAZBKU010000109.1:7347-9476 GCA_964492585.1 uncultured Thermoplasmatales archaeon
GCTCGAGGGCCTCGAGGTCCTCGCGCTGGTCGTCCTCGATGCGTTGGCGCACGCCCTTGAGGTGCCCGGCGCCGAGCACGGCCACGACCTGGCCCTCTGTCCCGTCGGCGACCTCCTGGATGCCGGTGGCCATGTACCCGTCGCGCTCGTCGATGAGCACGTGGCTGGCAGACGGTGCCATGCGGGCCAGCTCCTCCATGGCCGCGGTGAGCGCGTCCTCCTCGAGCAGCTCGTCGATCTCCTCGGCGCCCAGCTCCTCGCCGGCCTCGCCGACGGCGGCCTTGGTCATCTCCCAGGCGATCCGGATCTTCTCGCGCAGGCCCATGGCCTTGAGGGCCCGGCGGAGCGTGATGCCGACCTCGCGGTCGGTGAGGACGACCTCGGCGCCGATCTCCTCGGCCTCCTGGACGGCGACGAGCATCTCCTCGCCGGGGCGGACCCCGGTGGCCTCGCCGATGCGTTGCTGGTAGCTGGAGAGCAGGACCTGGGCCAACAATTGCGGGCCCTTGCCCTCGCGGATCAGATCCAAGAGCGGGAGCTCACGCCACCGGTCGGGCTCCTGGAGGGCCTTCAGACGCGCCTCATCGAGCTCGATGCAGACGACGTCGGGCTGGACCTCGCGGATGACCTCGCGGACCTCCTCGACGCTCTTCTTGGAGACATGGGCGGTCCCGACGAGCGTCACGTTGCCCTCGCTGGCGCGCACGGGCCGGGACAGGCTCGCCGCCTTCATAAGCTTCCCGGGGTCCGGTCGCCATCCTCGGTGGCATCGATCACCGTCTCGGAGCGACCTCCCAAGCTCATCAGGACCATGGCGACCCCGATGGCCAGGCCACCGACGAGCTTGCGGACCGGGAAGGTCTCGGCCAGGAACCAGGCGCCGAGCAGGCTGGCCACCAGGATCTCGACCAGCAGGACCACCGCGCTGCTCGTGGCCCCGACCGATCTCAGGCCCGAGAGCCAGAGCAGGAAGGCGCCCACGGTGCAGGCGATCCCCGTGTAGGCCACCATGCCCAGGGAGACCGGGTCGGTGGGCAAGCCGTCGAGGATCAGGAAGGGGCTGAGCACGATGCCGGTGGCCACGAAGGTGGCCAGCGCCAGCGAGGTGGTGGAGTGCTCGGCCAGGATGGCCGCCCGGGTGCCGACCATGTAGAAGCTCCAGGTGGCACCGGCCAGGAAGACGAGAAGGTGACCGGCCTGGAGGCCTGCCCCGCCGGGCTCGTAGACGATCAGCGATGCCCCGGCCAGGGCCAGGGCCATGGCCGCCCAGACGGTCCGCGTGGGCTTCTCCCCCAGCCATCCCCAGGCCACCAGGGCGACCAGGACGACGTTGGCATTGACCAAGAGCCCGGCGGCGCCGGCGGGAGCGGTGACCTGGCCGACGTACTGGAGGTAGAAGGCCGCGGCGTTGATCAGGCCCAACCCCCAGGGGGCCCAATGGGCCAGGCTCTCCCGGATCCGGCGCCAGGCGAAGGGGAGCACGACCAGGGCGGCCAGGGCGAACCGGGCAGCCACGAAGGCCCCGGGTTCCATGGTGCGAAGGCCCAGCTGGTTGGCGGGGAACGAGGTGCCCCACAAGATCGCAGCACCGAGGGTGAGCAGCACGCCGGGCCGGACGCGGGCGGTCACGGGCCCCTATCGGGGTCCCAGGGAAAACGTTGCGGTGCTAGGATCCCGACGGTGCGTCCACCGTGGAGGAAAGATCGATCTGCACATCGGCGTCGGGTCCGCTGCTCGTCCCACCGCTGGCATCGCCCGTCCACCGGTCAGCGAAGGCGTCGTAGGTCATGCGGAGCACGTGCCCGTTGTCCCCGCTGCCCTTGACCCGGATCGGGTCGTCCTCGCCGCTTTGCTGGTGGAGGAAGGTCATGGTGACCTCGGCCTCCCAGGTGCCGGCCCCGGCGCCCTCGTCATCGAGGCCCGTGGCAGTGTCGTCGACGTCGATCCGCCGGGTCTCATCGAGGTCGTTCTCGCCGCGGTGGGTGGGCCGTCCTGGACGATCACCTACAGCGACGAGGCCAAGCGCCACTACACAGACATGAACACCTCGGACGAGGGGCTGACCGTCGACGTGGTCGACATGATGCACACGATGACGTTCAGCGAGCGGTTCGTCGAGACGATGGCCG
>CAZBKU010000110.1:0-9460 GCA_964492585.1 uncultured Thermoplasmatales archaeon
GGACCGACCGGCACAGGTCGTCGGCTGCCTGGCGGTCGGGGCCTGACGCTCTGCCCTGTCCGTCCCGCTCTCCGACCTGGCCGCGGTACCTGTGGAGCTTGGCGGCGGCCTCGGTGATCGAGGACCGCAGCTCCTGGGCGATCTCCGTGACCACGCCCTGGGAGGTGGCCAGCCGGTCGACCACGCTGGCTTGCTCTCGTAGGGTGTCGAGCTCGGCGGGATCGATGTAGCGATCCTGGATGTCCCGGAAGAAGGCGAAGGTGGCTGGAGCGCCGTGGAGCTCCCCGGAACCCCATCCGGCCTCCACGGGGACCGTGGTCCCGTCAGGACGCTGGATCTCCGTCTCGGTCACCGACGCGCCAAGCGCACCGCTGTCCGCTCGATCCCGAAGCGCCATCAGCTCGTGGAGGGCCTCCTCGGGGACGGCCTGGTGGATGGGGGTACCGACCAGGGCCTGGGCCTTGCGTCCCAGGATACGGCTGGCCGCCTGGTTGACGTAGGCGAACACGGGCCCGACGTCGGGCTCGTCGACGGTCACCACTAGGCCGAGATCGAGGTGGTCGGCGGCCTCGAGCAGGGCCGTTTGTCGCTCGTCTGAGCCGAACAGGGTCTCGAGCCGCTGGTCCAGGTCCGGATCGTGGGCCCTGACGACGATGACGGCCGGATGACGTGAGGTTCCCCGCATGGCGACCTGCTGGGCCTTGACCTCGATGGGTCGACCGTCGGCCCGTCGAAGACGGACGGTCCCCCAGCTCTCCCCGCCGGCCAGGGCCTCAGCCATCGCCTGGCGGGTGGGCTCGGTGCCCTCGCCGTCGACGAGCAGGTCGAAGAACGAGCGGCCGATCACGTCGTCGGCCGTGTACCCGAACAGCTCGGAGGCCTGGCTATCCCAGGAGACGATCTCGCCGTTCGGCGCTAGGGCGAACAAGGGACCATCCAGGGTCCCGGCGAGGCCTGCCAGCGGTCGGCCCGCTGGGGACGCCTGTCGCGGATCGGTCGCGGAGGTAGCAGACATGGTGTCACCACGGGGTGGCCACCTAGGGTCCTGTCCCTCCTGCGCTTAAGAGGCGGCACGAAGCTCTTAGGACGGCCGATCGTTCGGTCGCGGAGCTGAACGATACAAGGACGCCCATATCGGACGTTCCTGGGCGCAAGCCACCTTATAGCCACGGATCGTCGGCGGAGTTAAGTGCCAGGGGGACAACCTCGCGCCAGGCCTCATCGCCGACGGTGCCCGGCGACGGGCCATCTCAGGCGTACTCGGGCTGGTTGCCCGGGGTCCACTTGATGTTGCAACCGGCGCTGGGCGCTTGCTCGGCAGGCGGTTGGTCGCCGGCCAAGAGGGCTTGGGCGGCCTGTCGGAGGTCCTGGCCGGTGACCGGGGTGTCGTTGCCGGGTCGGGAACCGTCGAACTGGCCTCGGTAGAACAACCGTCGGTCGCTGTCGAAGAGGTAAAGGTCGGGGGTGCAAGCGGCGTGGTAGGCCTTGGCGACCTCCTGGTCCTCGTCGAACACATAGGGGAAGGAGAACCCGGCGCGCTGGGCCTGCTCGGCCATGCCGTCGGGATCGTCGTCGGGGTACTGGTCGGTGTCGTTGCTGCTGATCGCGATGACGGCGATGCCCTGGTCTGCCAGCTCGTCGGCGACCTCGGCCAGGGTGTCCTCGATGTGCTTCACGTACGGGCAGTGGTTGCACAGGAACATGACCAGGTAGCCTTGGGTGTCCTCGAAGGTGTCCAGGCTGACGTTGCCCATGTTCGTGGCTGGGTTCTGGTCGGGTAGCTTGAAGGCCGGCGCTTCGAAGCCGAGCTCGACCATGGTCGACGGGGTTCGGGTCATCGACAGGGGATGAGGCGGCCAAGGCCTTGAGGGCTTCGGCGGACCGATGGAGCCTGTCGGTCACACCTGGTCGGCCTTGAACTGCCGGTCGGCCACCCAGAAGGCCGCGCCGGTGGCCACCAAGGCCAGTGCACCGTAGAGCAGGATCGTGGCGTAGGTCGCCATGCTGGGGGTGTCGACGGCCAGCCGGGCGATCAGGTTGAGCGGTTCCTGGGGGAGCAGCAGGGAGAGGACCCCGACGACGAGGACGAAGACAGCGTAGACGGCCTGGGTCTGGCCCTCGCGTCGGACCAGCATGGCCATGACCACGCTGGCGGCCGACAGGAACAGGGCCAGGATGAGCGAGAGACCCAGCAACGTTGGCACGTTAGCCACCGGCAGGTCGTTGGCTCCGAGCAACAGCACCCACAACAGCACCTGGGCAGGGGCCAGGAGGACCGGGGTGGCAAGCTTGCCCAGGACGATGCCGGTGCTGGACAACGGGCTGGCTCTCAGCAAGGTCATGCTCTTGGTGTTGATCTCGTCGCTGATGGAGTCGCCCGTGATCGCGCCGGCCAGGAAGACCGGGGTGGCGACCAGCAGCGGGAGCAGGACGCTGTACGCGAAGCCGAGGTAGATGTCGGCGCTCACGTCGGCCTCGACGTGGAGGACC
Source organism: uncultured Thermoplasmatales archaeon (assembly GCA_964492585.1). GTDB lineage: Archaea > Thermoplasmatota > SW-10-69-26 > SW-10-69-26 > SW-10-69-26 > CAYXGD01. The sequence goes on from CAZBKU010000110.1 coordinate 2,491, forward strand.
TCTTGTTCCAGACGGTCCTGGCGCTCGATCCGGAGGTCGCGCTCGTAGTTGGAGAGCACGTCCTTGACCTGGTTGACGAGCAGGGTAGCGGCAACCTCCCCTTCGGGTAACATCAGGGTGACCGTCCGTGGCCCGGACTCGTTGGTGTAGGTCTCCTCGATGATCCCGTCGATCTCACCCCGCCGGAAGAGGTCCAGGGCCTCCGGGAGCTCGAGCTGGCGGACCTGGAGGTTGTCGGTGGCCTCCAGCTCGTCGAGCAGGCCGCCGGGGCCGACGTAGGCGACCTCGGTGTCGGGGAAGTCGCGCACCGCGCTGGGGTCGTAGAGGCTGACCAGGCCGACGGTGAGGAAGGCCGAGAAGGCGGCCACGAAGAGCTGGGTGACCAGGGCCATGATGATGGTGCGTTCCCTGAGGATGTCCCGGCTCTCCTTCTTCATCAGCTCGACGGCGGCCTTCAGAAGCCACCACCTCCGAGGTTGAGGCGGACGACGACCAGGTTGTAGGTGGCGTGGATCAGGACCGCGGAGATCAGGCCTAGACCCGCGGAGGTCTTGCCCTTGCGGGCGGCGTAGGCGGTGATGGTGGCGGTGCCGATGTGCAAGAGCAGCGGGGCCAGGACAAGCAAGGGTGTGCTGGCGATGCCGAAGGTGAGCAGGGCGGCATCGCCACGCGGGAGCAAGCCGAAGCCGAGCAGTGTGAAGGCTAGGGCGCCCTTCTCGCCCAAGTAGAAGCCCAACCCGATCAGGGTCCCGATCTTCCACGGTGCCCACGACGAGCCGGTGGATCGGGTGTAGTGGCTGTAGCTGGGGGCGGCCTTGAGGACCTCCTCGACCAGGGCGCTGCCCAACAAGAAGACGAAGAACGCTGTGCCCAGGTCCAGGGTCACCGCGAAGATGAGCACGAAGAGCTCGGCGGCGAAGGCGAACGGGACGCTGAGGACCCCAGCCATCAGGAACGAGCGCCAGGAGCCCAGGACGCGGGAGAGCCCGTCAGCGATCCGCGTGAACACGCCGCCGGGCGTGAACAGCGTGTCGGCCTTGTAGGAGGCCGCCGAGAGCCCTGTGAGGGTGGCCGCGGCCACGGCCATCGGTACGGTGGCGTAGAGGAACGGGCCCAGGCTCACCGGGTCGCCCCGGATGGTGGCGCTGATCACGGCCACGGGCGACAGGAAGGCCACCGGTTCGATCTGGGTGAACAGGGCCGGCAGGAAGAGGAAGGTGGACAGGCCGACGTTGGTGGAGACCAAGAGGAAGGTCAAGGCCCGCTGGCTGCGGGAGACGATGGAGAGGAAGAGGGAGGCGGCCAGCACGAAGGCCACGATGGGGATCACGGCGGCCAACCCGACGATGTTGGACCCGATGGCCACGGTGACCCCGATGGCGATCACAGCCATGACGGCCACGTAGGGCAGGCTCTTGCCGATGAGGACCTCGGCGCTGGTGACCGGCCCGGAGAGGAGGATGATGCCTCGCTGACGGATCTTCTCCGCGAAGATCGAGCCGGAGTAGAGCTCGCTGATGAAGGTGAGCGGGATCAGGTAGGCGAAGGTCAAAAGCAGGCTCTCCAACGGGAACGGCGGGTCCAGTTGGTCGGGCCGAAGCCCGGTCTGCTTGGTCCCTTGCTCCCGGAGCAGTCCAGGGTCCTCGTCCTCGGAAGCGTTGGTCTGGTTCTGATCGTCGCCGGTCTGGTCCCCGGTCCGGTCATCGGTGGCCTGGTCTCCGGTCTGATCTTGGCCGTCGTCGGTCCCCGGGGTGGGTGTCGGGCCTTGGTCGGCGGGTCCCGGTCCTGGGCCCCCGACCACCGTCCGGGTCTGGTAGACGGCGTTGACGCGGACCGGGAAGGCGGCACCTTGATCCTCTTCGGACAGGTAGGCCTCATCCAGCCACCGGTTGGTGGCCCCCTCGAGCTGGCGCAGGGCGGCCTTGGATTTGTCTGACCCTGGGTCGTAGGAGACCTGCTCGCCGCTGATCAGCAGGTCGAGCTCGTCACGCGAGTAGCCGTCCTCGCCAGGGACCACACGGAGGAAGGTCGGCTCGGCTTCGATGACGCCATCCAGCGGTGTGGGGCCGGAGACGCCGACCACGTAGATCCCAGCATCTGGACGGACGCCCCCGCCATCTTGGATCACCGGCCAGGAGAGGCCGAGGACGAGGCCCACGACCAGAGCGGCGATCAGGACCCTGCGGTCGAAGATCCCTGCTTGTCGTTTGGCTTCAGCCACCGCGATCCGGAACAAGGCCCTGGCCATGGCTCAGCCCCGAGCGGTCTCGACGAGGATGTCCTCCAGCTTGGGCGCGATGCTCTCCATCTCGAGGACCATGCCGTCCTGTTCGCGGATGTGCTCGAGCGCCGTCTCGAGGTCGGCTAGGTCCTCGAACCGAGCCTCGTGAGCGTTCCCGTGACCGTTGCTACCCGGGAAGGGGACGGTGGACCGCAGGTGGTAGGCCCGGGTCCCCCATCGATCCCGGAGCTCGCTGAGCGTGCCCCGGGTGGCCACGCGGCCCTCGTGCATGACGACGATCTCGTCGCAGAGCTCCTCGACCTGCCGGAGGTTGTGGGCGCTGAGCAGGATCGCCTTGCCGTCGTCGCGAAGCTCGGCGATGAACCGGTTGAGGTCCCGTTCGGTCAAGGGATCGAGCCCACTGGTGGGCTCGTCGAGGATCAGGACGTCGGGATCGTGGAGCACGCATCGGGCGATGGCGACCTTCCGGCGCATCCCCTTGCTCATCTTGCCGGTGGGCTTCTCCCAGTGCTTGCGGTCCAGGCCCAGGCGATCGAGCAGGGTGCGGGACCGCTGGTCGACGGTGGCTTTGTCGACGTCGTAGATGGCGCCGAAGAACCGCAGGTACGAGATCGGCGTCTCCTCGTCGTAGAGGGGGGAGTCCTCGGGGAGGAACCCGATGTCCCGCCGGACGTCGGCCACCCGGGTGGGACGTCCGTCGAGTTCGGCGATCCCCTCGGTGGGCGCGACCAGGCCGGCCAGCATCTTCATGGTCGTCGTCTTGCCCGCCCCGTTGGCACCCACAAGGCCCAGGACATGTCCTGGTGTGAGCTGCAGGCTCACGTCCTGGACGACGGGGGTCCCCCTGTAGGCCTTGACCAGGCCCTCGGCGACGAGCATATGGTCCCATCCAGGACCGTGCCATTTGAAGGGACGCCCTAGGTCCCCTCGGCCGATGCTCCCCCTTGGGGCCTACGGGACGTTGTCAGGCAAGAGGTTGGCCGGTGTGGGGCTCGGGAGGTCATCGAGCTCGTCCAGGACCGTGGAGGGCACGATGCCGAGCAGGAAGCCGGCCAACGACGTGGGGTTGGTGGCCGAGTGGCAGCCGGTGCCCCGGGCGCAGGCGACGACGAAGGCGGTCTCGTACTCGCCGTTGTCGTTGTTGTCCTCCAGGGCGATGAAGAGCGCGGTCGCCGGGCTTGTCGGGAGGGCGGCCTTGAAGAACACGTTGAGGTAGATCCGTTCGTGGCTGCCGTCGCCGCCCTCATCGATGGCCGAGAGCCGTATCTCGCCGGTCGGGGCCACGGGGTAGCCGCTGGTCAGCCCAGCATCGGCCAGGAGCCGGCTGTCGTCGCCCCAGTCTTGCTCGCCAGCTTCGCCGGAGAGCTCCAGGTCGATCTCTGGGATCAGGAGTTCGTAGGTCTCCGGAGCACCGTCCCGGTCGACATCGCAGAGCTCCACCGAGGCCTCCTCCAGCCCGTCGATCGGGACGACCTGTTCCCGGGTACAGTCCGGGCCCGCTTGGGCTGCCGGGACCACGGCCAACAGGAGAACAAGCGATAGGGGGACAGTCAACCAGCGCATCGAACACGGGGTGGCTCTACAAGGGCAAAAGACCCGCCCTGTCACGCAGGCGACAGCCGGACGGCCGATCGCGACTAGAGCTCCACGAAACCTTTAGGCCGGGGGCTCCCGTGAGCGGGCCCGTGAGCGACCAGGCAGCCCCCACCGAGCCCGACGGCCGAGCACCCGACCTGACCGTCGGTGTGGTGGCCGTCCAGGGTGCCTTCATGGAGCACGCGACCGCCCTCCGGCAGGCTGCTGGGACCCAAGGCGCCTCGATCGAGGTCGTGGAGGTCCGGCGTCCGGCCCAGGCCGCCCGGTGCCATGGCATCGTGATGCCCGGTGGCGAGTCGACGGCGATCTACAAGCTCTTGCGCTCCTCGGGCCTGTTCGAGGAGCTGCAGTCACGCGTCCGCGAGGGGACCCCGCTGTTGGCCACGTGCGCCGGCGCGATCCTGGCTGCCAGCCAGGGCGACGACCAGGTCCAGGGGACCGACACAGAGCTCCTGGGCCTCTTGGATGCGGCCGTGGACCGCAACGCGTTCGGTCGACAGCGAGAGTCCTTCGAGGGGCCGGTCCATGCCGAGGACCTGGGCCCAGAGCCCTTCCCTGGCGTGTTCATCCGGGCGCCACGGTTCCGGGAGCTCTGGGCCCGGGCCGAGCCCTGGGCCCGGTTGGCCGACGGCGAGGTGGTCGGCGCCCGTCAAGGCAACGTCCTGGCGCTGACCTTCCATCCTGAGCTCTCCCCGGACACCCGGGTCCACGAGCACTTCCTCGACCGGGTCTCCAAGCGGGCTGGCCCCTGAGGAAGAGCTTATCAAGGGAGGTAGGTTTCCCTAGCCTCGTGGTCGACGAGGAGGTCCTCTGGGAAGCGCTTGCCACGGTGGATGACCCAGAGCTGCCGCTCTCCATCGTCGACATGGGTCTGGTCTACGACGTCCGCGTCCGTCAGGACGGGCAGGGCACCTGCGCGGAGGTCGACATGACCTTCACCGCCATGGGCTGCCCGGCCATGGATCTCCTACGGTCCGACGTCCACGAGGCGTTGGCCGGTGTCGAGGGCGTCGACCAGGTCCAGCTCAACACGGTCTGGGACCCGCCTTGGACGGTGGAACGACTCTCCGAGCAGGCTCGCGCTGTCCTCGAGACCGCCGGCGTCGGTGTCTGAGATCGCCGACCGACCCGCCAGCGGCCCCGGAGGGTAGGACCCGGCCAGCAACCTTCATCCCAGCCTGCAGCCTTGGACCGGCGTGAGCCCGCCTGCCCTCCGGCCACCCCCGGAGCCCGTGGATCGTCGCGAGCGGATGGTGGGGGCCCTGGCCTACGTGCTGACGTGGGTGACCGGTCTCCTCGTCCTGCTGTTCTCTGGCCGTGAGCGGCGCTATGCTCGCTGGAACGCGATCCACGCCATCGGGGTCGGCGTCCTGGCGGTGCTGGCCGTGACCGTGGTCAGCCTTGCCCATCTCACCCTCCTCTTCGTCCAAGGGGACGGCCGCGTGCCACCGGCCACCCAGGGCCCCGCCGGGTTCCTGCCGGTGCCGTTCGTGTTCACGTGGGGCCTTGTCCCCCAGCTTGGCAACCTGGCCGTCCTGGTCGTCGGGGTCTACCTCGGCTGGCGAGCCTATACGGGCAGGCCCGTGCGGGTGCCTGTCTTGGCCGATCTGGCAGACGAGCATGCCTGATACGTGTCTGCGCGTGGCCGCGAGAGGTCGCGGTCAGCCGAGCGTCCAGGTGGCGTTCTTCGACCGCGGTGGCGAAAGGCCCAAGTGCAAGGCCGAGCCAGGTGACCGACGGGGATGCCCCCACCGGAGGAAACGAGCATGTCACAACGCCCCTTCCGTCCGTTCGACGACAAGGCCGAGCTTGAACGCGAGCTCATGGATGTTGATTACCGGTTCCTTGAGGGCGACGAGGTGGGCCACCGCCGGAGCGACGACGACGAGGAGGGCGAGGTACCGCGTGACCACCGGAAGACCCCGGTGGACGCCATGGCCCCGGTGACCGCCTGACCGGCGGGGATCAGCCGGTGTCAGGGGACCTCTTCGGTGTCGACCTCGACCGAGCCTCGAGGCTTGGCGATGCAGAGCAGGCAGTAGCCCTCGTCTTTCTCGGCCTCGGTGAGGATCATGCCTTCGCTTTGATCGACATCGCCGTCGACCTTGGCCACGCAGACCGAGCAGGTGCCCATCCGGCAGGAGTAGGGTAGGTCGAGGCCCGCCTTCTCGGCCGAGGCAAGGATGTACTCCTGCTCGTCGACCTCGATGGTGAGATCCTCGTGGATGAAGTGGACCTTGTGGGCCTCGCCCATCGGGCCGGCTACGTGGGGCCTGGCCTTTAACCTCACCGTCCCACGGGCTGCCGGCACACGAGCCCTGGTGTCAGCCTGGCCTTGGGCCACGGCGCCCGTCTCCCCTGACCGCCGGGTTCATGAAGGAGGGTCGGTGAACCCTTCCCGTGAGCCTGGAGGACACCGATACCATCCGGGCCTGGATGGACGCCATCCACGCCCGCGACCTGGACACGATGGTCTCCCTCGCCGACGACGGGACCCCCTTCCAGCATGCCCAGCCGGTCGAAGACCTGGATCTCGAGACCCTGGCTGCGGCCATGGCAGCGCTCCACGACGGCGCTACAAGTCCAGACCCCGAGCCCGCAGAGCCCGGAGAGGCCGGTGGGTCGACGGATCCCCCCTGGCTCCGGCACCTCGTCAGGGGCCCCGCCGACCAGGCCCAGGCCTAGGCTCCGGTCCGAGGTAACCCTTTTCAAGCGCTCCAGGTTTACCGGCATCGATGGCACAGGAGCTCGCCGAGCCGCAGCGGACGGACGAGGAGGTCAAGGAGGCCGTCGCCAGCGGCGAGATGATCGAACGCGTCGAGGAGATGAGCCCGGGCTACCTCAAGGCCCTCAAGCGGCTCATGCTGGTCCAGGCCGACACCGAGCTGATGAGCGTGTTGTGCTACCAGCCGGTGGCCAACACGGCCCCGACCCTGGATATGCGCGTCTCGGCCAGCGCCATCGTCCAGGACGAGGCCGGGCACGCCAACATCATGTTCCGCCTGCTCGAGGACCTTGGCGAGGACAAGGAGCACCTCGTCTACGGCCGCGAGCGCGGCGAGTACAAGAACATGCATTTCTTCGACTACCGGCTCCACAACTGGGCCGAGCTGGCCGTCGCCAACGCCCTGT
>CAZBKU010000111.1:0-9450 GCA_964492585.1 uncultured Thermoplasmatales archaeon
GAGTCGAACCCGCGACCGCCGGCTTAGGAGGCCGGTGCCCTATCCGGACTGGGCTACGAGCGCCGACGTAGCCGGCACTGGACTCCTCCAGAAAAGGCCAGTGCCCTGCGTGACATCCCGAAGCTATGTCGAGCGAGCACGAGCGAGGCCACGGGCTCATGCGACGTGAGACATCGGTACGTCGATGTCGAACCAGGCCAGCCCCCATCTCACGGCTTGTACAGCACGACGGTGTAACCCTTGATCTCGATCAGGACGGCGCCGGCGGCCTCGGCCAGCTCCTCGGCCAGGACCTTGCGGTCCTCGCCGGCTCGGGCCGAGCGGAGCATCTTGACCTTGATGAGGTCGTCCCGATCGAGCTGGTTCTTGACCTCATCGACGAAAGCATCGGTGAGACCGGCTTTACCCATCTGGAGGCTGGCGTCCAGGGTCTGGGCCTGGCTCCGCAGCTCGCTGATGTCCTTGCCGGACAGGGTGACCATGATGCGGCTCAAGCACCCATCGTTGATGAGCCTTTGGCCAGCGCATCGATGACCCGACCACGGTCTTGATAGGGTGGCCGAGGTCTGGTGCGTCGGGATGCCCCGGACCGTCGTTGTGATCTTGCTCGTCCTCAGCGTCGGCTGTACGACACCAGGACAGCTGGAGGAGATCGGGGAGCTCGTTCCCAGGAACCCTGGCGACCAGCCCGAGGCTCCACCCATCGACCTGGTCCAACCCTCGGAACCCTCCGGCCGGCTGACCGTCCACGTCCTGGATGTGGGACAGGGGGATGCCACGGTCTGGCAGCTGCCCGGTGGCGGGCTGGCTCTCTACGATTGCGGTGGCGGCCGATCGAGCTCCGACGAGCAACCGGTGACGACGTTCCTGACCCAGAAGCTCGGGCTGGCGCCGGGTGCCCCGATCGATCTGCTCGTGGTCTCGCACGGCCACCTGGACCATCTCCGGGAGTGCGAGGAGGTGCTCGAGACCTACCAGGTCGAGCACATCGTCGACGTGTGGTACACGGGCCCGGATCGCACCCAGGCCTACCGGGCCTTCCAGCAGGCCGCCTTGGCCGAGGGCGCCCAGCTGTGGACCGTGGCCGGTGTCCCGGGGCTCAGCGACGAGCGACGCCTGGAGGCCGGGGACAGGCTCCCACTACCATGGGCTGCCCAGGAGGCCGGGGTCCAAGCCCAGGCCCTCTGGCCGCCGGGCCCCATGGTCGACCGGTGGGACGAGATCGCCGAGACCAGCCTGGTCGTCCGGCTCTCCCACGGAGCGGTGGACGTGTGTTTCCAGGGCGACATCACCACCGACGAGGAGGCCACGATCCTGGCCTCGACCCCCGGCATCGACTGCGAGGGCTACCTGGTCGGTCACCACGGCAGCGCGCAGGCCAGCGGCGCGGCGTGGTTGGCCCACCTGGCCCCCGAGGTGGCTGCCGTCAGCTTCGGGAAGAACACCCACGGCCACCCGACCTCCGAGGCCCTGTGCCGTGTCCAGTCGACAGGAGCCTCGGTCTACGCGACCCATCGCCTCGGGGATCTCGAGCTCACCAGCGACGGGACCGACCTGACCGTGGCACCGGACGAGCCGGAGACCCAGGACCATTGCCAGGCCGGGGCAGGCTACTGGGAGACCGGACCGACCGGAACCGACGAGCCTACGGCCGAGATCGACGGGAACCTGACCGTCGAGGCCCGACCGAGCGATCCGGAGCCCTGCCGCCACACCGACGTGACGATCCACGCCCAGGTGATCGACGGGAACGGGACCGGGGTCTCCAACGCGACGGTCGAGACCACCTGGCGGTACAAGACCAGTTCGCCCCAGGAGACCGCGACCACCGATACCGCTGGATGGGGCAACACGACCCGGTACATCAGCGGCGCCTCGGCCGGGTACACCGTCGAGGTCGAGGTCCGGGCCTGGACGGCCGACCACGGTGGCCAGACGACCACCGGCTTCACCCCCCGGGACTGTTGACCAGTCCGGTCCCGACGACCGAGACGGTCGCCGGCACCGGAGAAGCCTCATGGTGACCGCCAGAGTCCTTGGGGATGTGCGCCCGAGGCCCTTGGTCGCCGCCCTCCTCTTGCTCGCCCTCCCCACCCCTGACGCGGCGGCCTTGGGCCTCGAGGTCGCACCCCTTCCTCCGGTACCGACCGACGGTACCCCCTTCGAGGTGAACGTGACGTTCACCGATCTCCCCTCTGATCCTGTGGAGATCAAAGCCTGGATCGGCGGCGAGGACTGGCAGGCCTCCCGCACGTGGAACGGGTCCGCGTGGATCCGGGCCGATCGGTACGCGCTGTCGACCCCCGGCGACCGGTCGACCTGGCAGACGTGGCTCCGGCTGCAGGTCAACCCCGAGGCCCGCCGCCACCCCGATCTCCTGGCCGAGGGTTCAGCGCTGCTCGGGCTCCGAACCCGGCAGGGCGACGGGGGGACCACCTGGCAGCGGCCGGTCGACCTGATCGACGATCCCATCCATCGACCCGTCGGCCTCGGCTCGGGGCAGGCGGTGGAGGCCTACGGGCCGGCAGGCACCCTGGTGGCCAGGACGAGCAACCCCGGTCCCGAGCCGGCCGTGGTCGACCTGGCCGTCACCGACGAGCAGGCCACCGTGTGCCTGGACGGCCGCTGTCAGCCACAGGGACGTCTCCGGCTGGCTGGTGTCGGCCAAGAGCAGGTCGCTTTGATGAACGCCGACGACCAGCCTGCCGACCTCGTCGGGGCCGTGCTGGCCGTCGAGGACCATCGGTGCCCGCTGGAGGGGGCCCTGGCGCCAGGCCAGATCCTCACCCTCTCCATCGGAGCGCCTGGCACGGGGGCCAGGTGCCCGGGGCCCGCCGACCCCGACGAGCTGGTCGAGCTGTTGGACCTGGGGACGGTGGTCGACCAGGCCACGGTGCCGGCCTGGGGCTGGCAGACCCGCGACCGCAGCCCTCCGCATCCCTGGGCACCCCGGCCCCTGCCGGCCGGTGCCTGGCCCCGAGCCCCAGAGCCCCTCCACGTCGAAGGGCGGAGCCATGCCTTCGACACCCGGGAGGATGGGTTGGCCACCGTGTTGGCCACGATCGAGGGTGCCAACCATCGGCTGACCGTGGTCTCCTACCTGCTGACCCACGGGACCGTGGCCGGGGCGCTGGCCCGGGCAGCCGAGCGCGGCGTGGACGTGTCCCTGGTGCTCGAGCCTGCCCCGATCGGCGGTCTCCCGGATCGCGAGGCGGCCCTCGTCGAGCAGCTCCAGGCCGCTGGCGTGGATGTCGGGTGGTCCCAGGGACCGTGGAGCCCCCGCGGGGTCCAGCACGCCAAGGTCCTGGTGGCCGACGGGCATGTCCTCGTGGTCCTCACCGAGAACCTGACCCACGCAGGCCTCCCGGACGACGGACGCGGGAACCTGGGTCTCGGCCTCGGGATCGCCAACAGGACCTTGGCCCGGGAGGTCGAGACCCTCTTCGGGGCCAGCGGTCCCAGCACGCCGTGGCATCCGGTCGGTTGGACGCCGTTCTCGGGCCAGGTCTCGGTGATCACCTCACCGGAGAACGCCTGGTCCCAGGCCGGGGTGATCGGTCTCGTGCGTCAGACCACAGGACCGATCCGGGGGCTGAGCTTGACGGCCAGCCCCGTGACCGGGGGGACCAGCAACCCCCTCTTGGACGCCTTGATCGAGGCCTCGGCACGGGCCCCGGTCCAGGTCCTGCTCAACGGCGTCGGGCACGAGGACCGGGTCGACGATGCCAACCGGCCAGCCCTGGCCTACCTGGTCGCCCATCCGGATCGGGGGGACCTGGAGGCTCGTCTCTCGACCCCCTCACAGGGCCGCGTCCACGGCAAGGCGCTGATCGGTCCCGGCTGGGCCATGGTCGGATCCAGCAACTGGGGGTCTGGCGGGTTGGTCGTCAACCGGGAGGTCAACCTGTTGGTCGTCGACGACGGGATCAGTGCGCACCTTGCTGGCGTCTTCGATGAGGCTTGGAACACCCAGGCAGAGGCCTCCCGGGCGGTGGTCTGGCCGGGGCTCCCGGTGGTGTTTGCAGCGCTTGCGCTGGGCGGCCGGATGGTGAGAGTCAGGCGATAGAGGGGGAGAGCAAGAGAGGGAGAGAGATGGTCGAAGAGCGGAGCGCTCGGCCCTTAGGGCAGACAGATCCACCCCAGCGTGCCGCTCCGGTCGGGCACGCAGGCCCCGCCAGCGTTCACGGGGTCCAGCGCGAGCAGCACGGCCATCAGCACGAGCATCACGATCGTCCACCGTCGAAGCGTTGTGTTCGTCATCGGTATCCTCCGGAGCCTCTGGTCCGCTCACCCGTCGCATATGTACGTATTGGCGGGGAAGGCGCCCTGAACGCTCAAGTACCTACGTCAGACCGCCGACCGGGTCACGTCCGGATCGTCGCGTCGATGGTGAAACCCACGGATCCTTGTCCGATCGCCTGATCGAACCCGACGATCCAAGCCCCCTCCGTGGGGCTCCTGAGATCGAACCCGCCCTGGCCGGAGGCATCGAAGAAGACCTCCCGCTCGGTCGAGTTGTTCGCATCGTCCGGCGGCGCGACGAAGACACGGATCTGGCCCCGCTGGGTTGGGAGTTGGCCGGTGGGATCCTCGGGCCCTTCCTCGAAGTTGACCCGGAAGATCACCTGGGCGCTCCTCGTGTCGTTGGTGACGTTGAAGGTCGTGTTCCACTTGTCGCCGATCTCGGTCGGGGAGCCAGGGGGGTCTGTAGGGTCTACGAGCCCGGCGGCCGAGAAGTTCCGGGTCTCGTTGAGGAGCTGGACCGACCGGAACTGCGGGTTGGCCTCGAGATCGCCCTCGAGGTCCTCCCATCGTTCCCGGAGGTCCAGGCACCCGGAAAGCGAGGTTGTGAGAAGCAGGGCGGCCAAGATCGCCGCGTCTCGCATCGATCGGGGAAAGCGGCGGTAGGCAAAAAGGTGTTGGGAGTGGGGACCAAGGCCCCCCTCAGGCGTCCGAGGGCACCTGCGCGTTCGCGGTGACGGTGATCTCGCCTTGCCCGCGGGCCTCGTAGGAGAGGGTCCAGGTCCCGGAGCTCGGCTCGGCGAAGGACCAAGCCCCGTTGGCCGGGCTCGAGGCCGTGACCGACTCGTTCTCGTCCCCTGAGGGTCCATCGAGGGTCAAGGTGACCTCCTGGAGCTCCTGGGGTGGCGCTTGGTCCCCGCTTTCGAAGGTGATCTCGTACTCGACGTCAAGGTCGCGGCTGTCGTCCGGGACCTCGAAGGTCGTGGTCCCTCGCTGGTAGGCATCCTCCGGGCCGCCCGGTGGGCTGTCGGGGTCCAGGATCCCGCTGTAAGAGAACGCATCGGTGTAGTCGAGGAGCTCCTCGTCCTCGCGCTCTGTGCTTCCGACGAGATCCCCGAAATCCTGATCCAGGCATCCTGTGGTTGCCATCAGCGCCCCGGCGATCAACAGGACCGTGACCCACCTCATGGTCCCGCCAAGGCGTCACCTGGTAGAAATAACGCCCGGCGAGCTTGTGGGAACGACGGCGGGGACCCGAGGGCTTACGTGGACTCTGCGGTGGGTTCGTAGTAGTACTCGCCGGCCCGCTTCTGCTCGCGGTCCAGGGTCGAGCCAGGCTTGTTGACCCGGGGCCGCTTGGTCTCGTTGTCCCGGCGGAAGGTGATATCGACCTGCTCGAGGAACCGGTTCATACCGGCGCGCATGTCCATGGGTCCGTGGCTGGTGCCGTGCTGGCCGGGCTCGCCGTCGAAGACCATCAGACTGTCGCTGACCAGGTCGATGAAGTAGACGTCGTGGTCGACGACCAGGGCCGAGGCGCCCTTCTTCTCCATGACACGGCGCAGGGCCTTGGCGACCTTCATGCGCTGGTTGACGTCCAGGAAGGCCGAGGGCTCGTCCAGCAGGTAGAGATCGGCGTCGCGGCCCAGGCAAAGGGCGGTGGCCACGCGCTGCAGCTCACCGCCAGAGAGGTCAGCGACGTCGTTGGACTCCAGGGCCTCCAGGTTGAAGGGCCGGGCGACCTCGTGCTGGAAGAAGTTGTTGTCGTACCCGGCCCCCATGGCCGAGTAGAACAGGCCCTGCACGCTGCCGTCGAAGTCAGCCTTGACGTACTGGGGCTTGTAGCTGACCTGCATGCCGACGTCAATCTCGCCCTCGGTGGGCTGGTGGACGCCGGCCAGCATCTTGACCAGCGTGGTCTTCCCGATGCCGTTGGGTCCCAGCACACCGATGACCTCGCCGCTTCGGATCTGACCGCCGTCGGTCTCGAACCGGAAACCGCCATCGTACTCCTTGACCAGGTGGCCGTACTCACACAGGACGTTACGCTCGATGGTGTCCCGGGGCGGGTGGACGGTGAACTCGATCTCCTGCTCGCGGATCCGGACGTTCTCCTCGGGCAGGAAGCCCCGCAGGTAGGCGTTGATGGCCGTCCTGGCGCCGCGGGGAAGGCCCATGATGCCGTAGGCGGTCTCCTTGCCGTACATCGGGTGGACGACGTCTGCCAGGAAGTCGAGGATCGCCAGGTCGTGCTCGACGACCAGCACCGAGCGCTGGCTGTCGTCCTCGTCGACCAGCTCCTTGATCAAGCGGCCGGCCTGGATCCGCTGCTTGACGTCCAGGTAGGAGGAGGGCTCGTCGAAGATGTACACATCGGCGTCCTTGAGCATGGTGGCCGTGATGGCCACGCGCTGCAGCTCACCGCCGGAGAGGTCGCCCAGGTCGTGGTCGAGGACGTGGCCGATCTCGAAGGCCTCCAGGATCTCATCCATGGTGCCACGCTCGTCGACCCCCTCCAGGAGGGCGCGGACGTCCCCGTCGACGACCTTGGGGAGCTTGTCGACGTACTGGGGCTTGTGGGCGACCTCGACGTTGCCCTCGGCGACCTTGGCCAGGTAGTCGTGGAGCTCGGTGCCCCGGTAGCGCTCGAGCACGGTCTCCCAGGTGGGCTCCTCCTCCCAGGCGCCCAGGTTGGGGATCTGCTGGCCGTTGAGGAAGGAGAGGGCTGTGGATTTACCGATGCCGTTGGGACCCAAGAGACCGACGACCTGGCCCTTGGACGGCACGGGCAGCCGGAAGAGCCGGAAGGCGTTCTCGCCGTACTGGTGGATGAGGTCCTCCTCGAGCTCGTCGGCCAGGTTGATGATGTGGATGGCGTCGAAGGGGCACTTGTTGACACAGATGCCGCACCCGATGCACAGCTGTTCGCTGATGACCGGCTGCTCGCCGTCGTTCTCGGCGTAGATCGTCTCCGGCACGCCAGCCCGGACCTTGGGACAGTAGTTGATGCACTCGTAGCTGCACTTCTTCGGTTGGCACTTGTCGCGGTCCAGGACGGCGATGCGCACGGTAGCTCCACGTAGCCGGCCCGCTTTTTAAAGTCTTGTGAGGAGGGCCCCGGGCGGCCGCAGCCGATCACAGACCCTCGCAGGGCAGCACACCGGGGGCACACGGTCCCACGGTGCCAGGGGTCCAGGTCCGCCGGCGACCAGGGGTCCTGGCCGTCACGGGGTTGAAGCCCGCTGACCGAGGTGCCTTGGTGCCCCGGCCAAGAACTCGCGTGATGCGATGGGGGCCCCTGACCCTGGCCATCTGCCTGCTCCTGTCCGGTTGCCTGGTGGCCCGAGGCCTGGCCGAGGACCCCGGCCCGGCCGACCGGATCGAGCTCGTCTACGGGCCGTCGGGCGAGCTGACCGAGGTCGGTTTGCTTGGGCCTGACGGCCAGCGGGTCCTGGAGGCCACCGCCGGACCCCCGGGCCAGGGGTATCTCTCCATCGCTGGTCTGAGCCCCGTGGAGGGCCCGGTCATGGTGACCCTGGTCGGCGATCCGCTGACCGATGACCAGGTGGATCTGGTGGTCGAGGCTGGCGGTGAGCGCTGGGTCGTGGAGGTGGCCGCCACGCCGGCGGGTGCCTGGCAGGGCAGCGGTGCCCACCGGGTCGTGGCCTCGCCTCTGGCAGGGCCCGAGCCCGAGCTTCTGGTGGCCGCAGGCCCTGTCATCCTGGATGGGCCTGGCATCCTTTCCCCGCGGTTCGATCTCCTGGCCAGGGTCGCCATGGACGAGAGGGAGGCCGGTGGCTACACGCCAGTGACGCTGACCCTCGACGGGCAGACGGCTGCGCGCCTGGTGGCCTCGGGGCAGGACGGCCAGGCCACGGTCCACCACGCGCGGGTGCACGCTTGGCAGTGGCCGGCCAGTGACCAGACCGAGCTAGCTGTCCGCGTGGAACGCGAGCTGGCCCCTGGGTTGATCCACGAGACCTTGGTCGTCCGGACGAGCCTGCTCCTGGACCGCCAGGGGCCACCTGCACCGGCACCGATCCCCGGCAACAGCACGGTGGCGTGGCCAGCGGTGGCCGGGGCGACGGCCTACGAGGCCCAGGCTCGCAACGGGACCGAGGCCTGGCGACCCACCAGGGTCACCGGCACGGGGCTCCACCCCGACGCGCCGCTGCTCCCCGGCCACGAGGTCCGCGTCAGGGCCGTCGACGGCGTGGGGAACCCGGGCCCCTGGAGCCAGGCGGTGGAGATCGACCCCCCAAGGCCACCCCCACCGACGCCTGACCCGTTGCCCGATCGCTGGCCCCCCCTGACCCCAGGGGCGGTGGTCGAGGGCACGATCGAGCTCACGTGGCCCCTGGAGGCCCCGATCGTCCAGACCCGTCTCCTGATCCACGCGCCCGAGGACGGGGCCTGGCAGCCGGTGACCCACGCCCGCCAGCCGCCGCTGACCTGGGACACACGCACGCTGCCCGACGGGACCTACCTAGTCAAGCTGGAGGTCGAGACGTCCGAGGAGCCCGTGACCCGCTTCTTCCCGGGCGTGACCATCGACAACCTGCGCGACGCCGTCCCCGGGACCCTCGCTCGCCAGCCCCAAGCACCGGCGACCGACCCACCGCCGGTGCCAGAGCCGACCAGCCCCTTGCCCGTGCTGGCTAGCCTGGCGCTGCTGGGCCTGGGCGGGGGGATGGCCGCGGTGGCCCTCTGGAGGCGTACGGGAACAGCCAAGTAGCCCATGTGGGCTGGGGAGCCAGATGGGTGAGACCGCAGAGGAGCCGGCCGAGATGCCCGCCGAGGGGCCGGCCCCGCTCCCGGTCGAGGACGCCGACCTCAAGGCCGCCCTCGTGATGGGGGTCCTGTTCGTCGGCTCGATCCTCGTGGCCATGCTCTTCGCGCAGACCTTCGTGGCCCAGGATGTCCCACCGGTGTTCGAGGACACCCAGGATCCTACCAACAGCCTGCTGTACCTGGGTATCGTCGTCGTCTTCACCGTGGCCATCCTGGCCATCGCCAAGCTCGGGTTCAAGAAGATCATCCAGTGGGTCATCCTGGGCGCCGTCTTCTTCACCATCGTCTACGTGCTCGAACCGCTCTTGGGCGCTTACCTGCCAGCCCTCACCCGGGCCGGCCCGGGTGGCTTGGCGTGGTCCTCTTGGATCTCGCTGACGATCGCGGTGGGCCTGACCACCGCGCTCTACGTCTACC
>CAZBKU010000112.1:0-9410 GCA_964492585.1 uncultured Thermoplasmatales archaeon
GGGCCCGCTGGTCTCGGCGTACCCGATCACGAAGTCGTAGCCGGCGGTCTCGGGCACCTCCTCCTCGAACACCTCGACCTGGACGGTGATGTTGTCCAGGTAGCTGTACTCGGGGTGGGCGTCGATGAACCGGTCGATGGCCGGCTCCCAGGCGAAGATGCCGGTGAGCGTGGCCTCCAGGTAGGACACCGCGCTTCGCGAGGTGTTGTCGGGGCTGCCCAGGTCCCCGTGGGCCGGCGGGACCAGCGCCACACGGGTGAGCTCGGTGCGCAGGGACCCGTCGAAGATCATGTCGATGGGTTGCAGGCCCGTGTAGTCCTCGCCTTCCGGGGGCTCGGGCCCGGTCTGGTTGGTCTCCGGCAGGCGCGGGTCGTCCCGCCCGTCAGCCTGTCCGCTATCCTCGCCCTCGTTCGGGTCGGATGCTGGATCGATCGCGTCGCCGGTGTCGTCTCCGATGCAGCCGGCCAGGGCGGCACCGGGGACGACGACGGCCAGCATCAACAGGAGCCTCCATCGCATGGTCTTCCCTCAACGGGGAGGCACCCCGGGGCCTCATAACCCTTCTGTCGTCAGCCTTGAACAGACCTCAGCGGTCAACCCGCCGTCACGGGCTCGATGGGCCACGGCTCAGGCGCCGGTGCGGGATCGTCGGCATCGAAGGTCAGCGTGTACAGGCCGCTGTACGCATCGAAAGTGACCAGGGTGCCGTCCTCGAAGGCCAGGACCTCCTCCTGGGTCGGCGCCCACCGATCGGCCTGGGCCACCGGCTCGGGTGGTGAGAGCGTGGGGAGGTAGACACCGATGCTGTCCAGGGAGACGAACGTGTCCGGGGGACCGTCGACCAGCGGGCTGAGGTCCACGGCCCAGATGCCGCCGTGGTACATGCTCACGAAGAGGGTCTGGTCGTGGGTGCTGAAGTAGTGGTTGGAGAACATGTAGGTCCCGTTCCAGTCCACCTCGTAGGGCAGGGTCCAGGCGGCGACCTCCTTGGGGTCGCTGGGATCGGTGGTGTCCATGACCCACACGATGCCAGACGGGTAGTCCTCGGGGTGGCCGGCGTGCTCGGGCCCGATGAGGGTGTAGTGGGTCCCGTTCCAGAGCTCGGGCAAGGCGTACGCGCTGTGCAGGGTGCCCTCCTCGGCCGGCGTGCCGGGCCCGCTGATCGTCCACCGGCCAAGCTCGGTCGGCTGGCGGGGGTCTGTCATGTCGAGCAGGGTGAACCGGTCGCCGCCGACCAGGTAGGCCACGGTCTCGTTGGTCTTGGGGTGGATCCCGATGTCGGCGTCGTGGCCCCGGGGCCCGGTGCCCATCGTGGGGTCCTCGCCGGGCGGGCGTTTCCAGACCGACAGGAGCTCGAGGCTGCCATCGGTGATCTCGTAGAACTCGTAGGCGCTGATGCCGTTCTCGTTGAGCCCGGGCGCGCCGACGGGACCCGGCAGCCGGGTGGTGGTGGCCACGACCCAGTCCCGGTCGTCGATGCGCTTGGCCAGGACGCTGTGCCCGCTGCCGGCCAACGGCTGCTGCTCGACGACCTCGGGGTTCTCCGGGTCCTCGATGCTGACCAGGATGATGCTCATGGGCCGGGGCACCGGGTCCTCGGCCTGGTCCTGGACCTCGTCGCCGAACGGGACGGGGACCGGCTCGTCCATGCACGGCGTCTGCCACATCAGGCCCGTGGGGCTCTCGGTCTGGCCCAGGGCCGGGTCGGTGGTCTGGAGCGGGGACGGGATCGGATCCTCGCGCATCTCGCTTGTGACCAGGACGACGTGCTGGCCGTCGGGGGCCACGGTCAGGTCGTAGATGTGGGTGGTCGTCATGACCAGCTCGCCCAGCCACTTGGGGTCGCTGGCGTTGGTCACATCCGCGATGGCGAACCCGACGTCGCTTCGGCTCTCCACGGCGGCCAGCCGGCGGCCGTCCTCGACCTCGGCGGCGTCCCCGCAGAAGTAGGCTCCGGCGGGTTTGCCGTAGTAGGCGCTGATCAGAGGGTCGTGGCCGACCAGGTCGAAGTTGGGCGTGGACACGTTGCGGTGGTGGACCGGGTCGGTGTGATCGTGGCCATCGCCGAAGGGTAGGGCCTTGTCGGCCCAGGCGACCTCGAACCGGTCCGACGGCGCGTCGGTCTCATCGTCGTCCGCGACGCCCAGGCAGCCGGCCGCCAGCAGGGCCAGGACCAGTAGGGGCGTGGCAAGCCTCCCTCTCATCAGGGGGGGGGATGCCCCGTCGGTCACTTGGGTGCATCGGTGGCCCGAGCTACCCGGTGGGCCCACCCAGCAACCGGAGCGCGTTCCCGACGACCAACAGCGTGCTGCCCTCGTGGACGACGATGGCCGGCGCGATCCCGGCCAGGCCCAGGGCGGCCAGCGGGACCAGGACGGCGATCACGCCGAGGCTGATGACCAGGTTCTGTTTGATGATGCCGCGGGTGCGCCGGGAGAGCTCGTAGGCGAAGGGGAACCGGTCGATCCGGTCGCCCATCAGGGCCACGTCTGCGGTCTCCAGGGCCACATCGGTGCCGCCGGCGCCCATGGCGACGCCGACGGTCGACTGGGCCATGGCCGGGGCATCGTTGACCCCGTCGCCGACCATGGCCACCGACCCGAAGCGAGCGCGGAGATCCTTGACCGCCTGGACCTTGTCCTCGGGCAAGAGCTCGGCCTGGTGCTCGGTGAAGCCGACCTCCTCGGCGATGGCCTTGGCCACGCGCTCGTTGTCGCCGGTGAGCATGATGACGTGCTCGACGCCCAGCTCCTTGAGCCGGGTGACGACCTGGCGGGCCTCGTCGCGGGCTTGGTCGGCCAGGGCGATCACGCCCAGGTAGGCGCCACCGCGGCGCACGATCATGGTGGTCTTGCCTTCTTCCTCCAGCGAGGTGGCTTCGGCTAGGACGTCCTCGGGGACCTCGTGGCCGTTGTCCCGGAACAGGCGCAGGTTCCCGATCTCGACCTGCTGGCCCTCCAGGTCGCTGACGACCCCTTTGCCGGTGATGCTCTGGAGCTCGCCGGCCTGGTCGAGGGTCAAGCCTCGCGTCTCGGCCTTGCGGACGACCGCCTTGGCCAGGGGGTGCTCGCTGCGGGCCTCGACGCTGGCGGCGACCTGGAGCAGGCCGTCCTCGTCGATCCCGTCCATGGGCACGATGTCGACGACCTCGGGCTGGCCGAAGGTGATGGTGCCGGTCTTGTCGAAGGCCACGGCGTTCACGGTGGCCAGGTTCTCCAGGTGCACCCCGCCCTTCACGAGCACGCCGTTCCTGGCGCCCTTCCCGATGCCGGACAGGATCGCTGCCGGGGTGCTGATGGCCAGCGCGCACGGGCTGGCGGCTACCAGGATGGTCAGGCCTCGGAGGAGGCTCTCCTGCCAGGGGAGCGAGAGGTAGCCAAGGAAGCTGAGGTTGCCGACCCAGGGCCCGCCGGCCAGCAGCAGGGGCGGGAGGGCGATCACCGCCAGGGTCAGCGCGAAGACGGCCGGGGCGAACCTGCTCTCCAGGGTCTCGGAGAAGCGTTGGGTCGGGGACTTCTGGGTCTGGGCCTCCTCGACCATCTCGATCACCCGGCTGATCGTCGTGTCCTTGGCCAGCTTGGTGACCTCGACCTCCAGGGTGCTCTGGCCGTTGACGGTGCCGGCGAACACCTCGTCGCCGGTGGCCTTCTCGACGGGCACGCTCTCGCCCGTGATGGCCGACTGGTCGACGGCCGAGGTGCCCTGGGTGATCTCGCCGTCGATGGGAATCCGCTCGCCCGGCCGGACGACCACGGTGTCGCCGCGGACCAGCGCCTCGACCGGGATCTCCTGCTCCTGGCCGTCGCGCCGGACCCGGGCGCTCTGGGGGGTTAGCTCGCCGAGAGCGCCGATGGCGTCCCGGGCCTTGTCCATGGCCATGTGCTCCAACGCGTGGCCCAGGCTGAACAGGAAGAGCAGGAGCGCACCTTCGGCCCAGTGGCCAAGGGCAGCAGCGCCGATGGCGGCAACGACCATCAGGGCCTCGATGTCGAGCTCGAGGTTGCGGACGGCGGCCACGGCGTGCTGGAAGGCCTCCCAGCCACCGGTCAAGTAGGCGACGAGGTAGAACGGCAGGGCGTAAGTGAACGGTAGACCGAAGAGCCACTGGCCGAAGAAGGCCACCGCCAGGGTGATCCCGCTGGCGATCGGGAGAGCCAACCCGCCAAGGGGCCCGTGGCCGTCGTCATAGGGCTGGTCGCGCTCGTCGACCTGGTACCCCATCGAGTCGATCAGGTCGACGATGTGGTCGCGGTCGATGGCCTGGGAGTCGTACTCGAGCCGGGCCTTCTCGGCGGCGTAGTTGACGCTGACCTCGAGGATCCCGTCCTGACGGTCCAGGACGTGCTCGATGGAGAGCGAGCAGTCCGCGCAGTCCATGCCGCGGACCCAGAGGATCTCGTGCTTGTAACGGTCGGTGACCGCGCCGCCGGCCGACTCGACGATCCGGGTGATCTCGCGGAGGGCCAGGATGCTTGGATCGTAGTGGATGCACAGGCTGGCTTCCACGCCATCCTCCTGGGCTTGGTCCTCCTGGTGGGGATGAGCATGGTCGTCGACGTGGTCGTGGTCGTGATCGGGAGCGTGGTCGCGGCCCGAAGTGTCCGACGCTGCCGCCTTGGCCGGTGGGCGGCTGACCTCGGCCCCGGCAAGGGTCGGGTCCTCGTGGTGGTCCTCCTTGACGACGTGGGCCCCGGTCACGCCCTTGCGGGCCTCCACGCGCTCGATCAGACGCCGGATGCACTGATCCTGGTCGTCCTGCACCTCGGGCAACAGGATGGGCAGATCGAGCTGGAGCGTGCGCTCGTCGCTGGGGACGGGCCCCTGGTCGGGCTGGCCGTCCTCGTCCAGATGACGATGACGCGCTGTCACGGCGGTCTCTCCCGGTGGCACGCCCAAGACGCACCGGTTGATAATATCAAGTCCTCGATTTAATAACCCCTTGGGTTGCGGCCTGCGGGCAGGCCGGGCCCTCTCCCGGTGACCAGGGAACCCTTCATAGGCGGGGTCCCCATCCATGGCCTCGTGAACGTCCAGGTCGCCGCCAGCGAGGAGGCTCAAGGCTCCTTGGAACCGTTGATCCGGGCGCTGCGGAAGGAGAAGCTCAAGGTCATCCAGGGGCTGGCCGATCCCGAGCAGGCCGACGTCCTCACCCTGGTCGGTGACACACGGTTCTTCCTGTCCACCTTGGCCGACATGGAGCAGGCTCCACCGGTCCTGCTGGTGGCCTACGAGGGGTTAAGCGTCCTGGCCGAGGCGCAGGTGCGGGATGCCGGCGCTGTGGCCGAGGCCCTGGCCAACGATCGGTACAGCACCCAACAGGTCCTCCGGATGGTCTGCAGGACCGACGACGAGGAGCTCTTGGCCCTCAACGAGGCCGCCCTGCTGCCCTCGCTCAACGGGACCTTCATGGCCTCGGAGATCAAGGTCGACGGCGAGCTCCTCTGGCACGACCGCGGCGACGGCATCATCGTCTGCACCCCCACCGGGTCCACGGCGTATGCCCTCTCGGCCGGCGGACCAGCGGTCCTCGGCGCTGCTGACGTCCTGGCCGTGGTCCCCGTCTGCAGCGAGGAGGACCGTCCACCCCTGATCGTCCCGGCCACCAGCGAGCTCATCCTGGCCAACCCCGAGAGCGCCTCGGGCGTCGAGCTGGTCGTCGATGGGCACGCCCGGCACAAGATCAGCGGCCAGGCGATCACGATCACCGGCGCGCCGGGGCGCCTGTCCCTCGTCCGGCTCACCGAGCGCCGGCACGGGCACCTGTTAGGCCGGGTCCGGCTCAAACGCGAGCTTGGCGCCGAGCTGGCAAGCGCCCCGCCCAGCGCCCGGTTCATCTACAAGCTCCTGGAGCACGAGGGCCCTCTGACCCCCAGCGAGATGGCCCGCGACTCCGGGCTGACCTCCCGGACGGTGCGCAGCGCGCTCAACCACCTGGTCGACCTGGGCCTGGTCGTCAAGCGCGCCAGCCTTCGGGATGCCCGCACCGACGTCTACGACGTGGCCGAACGGGCCGGCGGGATCAGCGGCCAATGACCCGATCGTGAAATTTCTTCCGCGGCGCCCGGTCCCTTGGTGAAAACCGTTCCTCCAACCCAACGGCTTTAAAACGGGTGGCACTGAAGGGGTTCGATGGCTGCCACGCTCAACCTGTTCCGGTACGACCACTTCGCCCAGCTTCCTGAGGCGTACCGGGACCTCACGGAGCCAGAGCGTACCCAACGGATCCAGGCCGCCGCCGACAGCCTTGGCGACTCGACCCTGATCCTGGGGCACAACTACCAGCACCGGGAGATCTACGAGGTCGCGGATGCGACCGGCGACTCCTTCAAGCTCTCCAAGATCGCCGCCGAGAGCCAGGCCGAGAACATCGTCTTCTGCGGTGTCACCTTCATGGCCGAGACCGCCGACATCCTCACCGGCGGCCAGCGCAACGTCATCATCCCCTCCCGGGAGGCCGCCTGTCCCATGGCCGGCATGGCCGAGATGGTGCAGGTCGAGCGGGCCTGGGACGAGCTGATGACCGTCCTGGACGCCGACGACGTCGTGCCCATCACCTACATGAACTCCTACGCCGACCTGAAGGCCTTCACCGGCCAGATGGACGGTGCGGTCTGTACGTCCTCCAGCTCGCATCCGATCTTCGAGTGGGCCCTCGATCGTGGCAAGAAGATCCTCTTCTTGCCTGACAAGCACCTGGGCCACAACACGGCTTGGGACCTGGGCTACCGCGAGGGGGACTGGGTGAAGTGGAACCCGTGGCATCCCGAGTTCGGCGGCACGACCCCCGAGGCCGTCGACGAGGCAGACTTCCTGCTCTGGGATGGCATGTGCCAGGTCCACGACCGCTTCCGCGTCGAGCACGTCGAGGCTATGCGGGCCGAGCACGACGACATCACCATCATCGTCCACCCCGAGTGCCCGCGCGAGGTCGTCGCCGCCGCGGATATGGACGGCTCGACCAGCCAGATCATCGACGCTGTCGAGAACGCACCGGCCGGCTCGACCTGGGCCATCGGGACCGAGATCCACCTGATCGAGCACCTGCAGCGCGAGTGCCCGGACAAGACGATCCTCCAGCTCTGCGGCGAGGCCTGCCTGGACTGCAACGCCATGCGCCAGAACGACCCGAACTACCTGACCTGGGTCCTCGAGGAGCTGGCCGACGGCACCGTCCACAACCGCGTCGACGTCCCGGAGGAGGACCGGCGCTGGGCCCAGGTGGCCCTCGACCGGATGCTTGAGCTGGCCTGAGGGGTCCACACCCCCGCCAGCTTCGACGGCCGTGCCAGAAAGCGCTCAAGACGCCAGGCCCTCACCGGGGATGTGTTCGACTACCGGCTCACGGTCGTCCTGGTCCTGGCCGCCCTGCTTGCGTCCCCCGCGCTGCTCAGCCTGCTCGGGCTCTCCGCGCTGGAGCCAGGTGAGGTGGTGGAGCCGACCACCCCTCTGATCGAACCCGATGAAGCCCCATCTGACCCCGAGACGCCCCGATAGATCGGGTCCCGGAGCCGACGGCGCACCGACCACCTGACACCCTTCTGGCTCGGAGCGTCGTCGAGACGGTCTCCCTCGGGGCCCCAAACCTCTTGACGTGCACGGGGTTCACGGGTCCGATGCCCCGCGCCCCCGCTTGGACCCTCGACCTGCACCGCCGCCAAGGCCCCTCGGTCTGGCTGTCCGGCCGGCGACCGATCGGCATGACCCAGAGATGATCCCATGGCCACACCACGACGCGATCTCCTCGTCATCGGCGGCACGCTGGCAGGCACAGCGGCGGCCCTGGCCGGTGTCCGCTCCGGGGCCCGCACCCGGCTTCTGGTCTCCGGCGCCCGCGATCCGGGACCGACCCCGCCGATCCCGGAGGATGTGACCGAGCGCATCGCGTCGGCCACCGAAGCCAGCGGGGTCCCCCTGCCCGAGGACCCCCAGGTCTTCCGGTTCCGGGCTCGCCGCGTCCGCCGGTGGCTCGACGAGTTGGACGTGACCAACGACGAGGCCTGGGCCACCAACCTCCGCCAGGCCCTCCTGGAGCGTTGCGAGAGGGAAGGCGTGGCCATCGACGAGGTGGCCATCGCCGTCCGCCTGGTCACAGGAGACCACGGCGTCAGCGGCGCGGTGCTCGTCGATGGGAACGACTGCGAGGTCCACGACGCGGACACCACCGTCCTGGCCGGTGGCGGGGCCCGGTTCCTGTGGCCCGGCGCCGACGACGCCAGCCCGCCGGTCGGGGTCTCCCTGGCCCAGCGGGCCGAGCTGCCCATCGGCGACCCCAGCCTCGTGGCGTGGGACGACGACGGCACACCCCGCCGGTTCGTCGACGGTGTCCGCGGTGACGGGCGAGGGAAGTGCGGGGTGGCCGGCGTGGCCGCCTGCGGCGAGGTCCTGGCCTCCCCGCTCCACACCGACCCGGCCCTGGCCCATCTCGAGGATGTGGTCCGCGGGCTCGAGGCCGGGGAGTTCCAAGGTCCGGCACCGGCCAAGGGCGACCCGGAGCTGGTACCCTTGGTCGACGATCCCATGCCGCCGGGGTTCACCCAGACCAAGCTGTCCCGGTTGAGGGCCACGGTGGCCAAGCTGGGCGGCGCCGAGGCCTCCGAGGAGGATCTCGAGCAGCTTCACGCCGAGGTCCTGTCGATGCGCGGCGAGTTCGCCGACTACGCGCGAGCCCGGGCCGACACCGACGTCCACCTGCTCCACCAGGCCGCCGACGTGGCCCTGGCCTTCGTGGCCTCCCGGGTCGAGGGTCCTTGAACAGCCGCCGGAACCATTATCTGGTCGGAAGGACAAGTCCCATGGTAGGGTGTACCATGTCGCTCCGGTTAGGTGACCACGTCCAGATCCGGCCTGGGCCGGACATCGATCCCCACCTCTGGGACCACGAGGGCCAGGTGGTCGGCGCCCCCGACGACCACCACGTCCTGGTGGAGCTCGACACGGGAGAGGACTGCATCCTTTTGCCCGACCAGCTCATCGTCAAGCCGACCATGGGCGATCTGACCCAGAGCCCGTTCGACGTCTTCCCGGGCCCCCAGCGCCGTCGCTGACCACGATCCCTGCCGGTCGCAGGCCGGCCTCGAGCGTCGTCAGGCCCCCAGCCTCGGCCTTGTCACCCCGGTCCTTGGTCCTGGCCACCCAGGACCTTCAACAGCTCGATCGGGAGCGGGATCACGATGTTGGTCCCGCGCTGGGACTCCGAGCTTGCCTCCTGGATCGTCTGCAGGGTCCTGAGGTAGAGCGCCCCGTCGAACTCGGCCATCTCCTGGGCGGCCTCCCTCAGCTTCTGGGCGGCCTGCTGCTCACCCTCGGCCACGATGACCCGGGCCCGGCGGTCCCGCTCGGCCTCGGCCTGGCGAGCCATGGCCCGGCGCATGTCCTGGGGAAGCTCGACGTCCTTGACCTCGACCATGCTG
>CAZBKU010000113.1:0-9395 GCA_964492585.1 uncultured Thermoplasmatales archaeon
GACCATCTCGGACTCGGCCTCGGGCAGGTCGATGGGGGCGATGCCGATCTTGGCTAGGCCGGCCACGATGAAGATGAAGAACCCGATGGGCTGGAGGAAGACGTACCAGATGCCGTCGACCTGGGACTGGACGATCCCGTCGAGCTGCATGGTCGCGTCACCGGTAAGGGCGGTCAGCATGATCACGCCGGCCGCGCTGATGACCAGCGGGACCTCGTAGGCGACGTCCAGGGCGGCGGCTCGGATGCCACCGAGCATGCTGTACTTGTTGTTGGAGCCCCAGCCGGCCAAGATCTCACCGACCGGTGAGACCGCGGCCAGCGCCAGGACGAGCACGATGCCGGTGGTCACGTCGCTGACGATGACGCCCTGGTGCCAGGGGATGAAGAGGAACAGGACGAGGACCGGGACCAGGAGCACGTAGACGGCCAGGCTCCAGGTGAACCGGTCCACGGCCGCGGGACGGACGTCCTCCTTGGCGACCATCTTGATGCCGTCGGCCAGGACCTGCAGGAGACCGAAGGGCCCGACCCGGGTCGGACCCACGCGGTGCTGGATGCGGGCCATGGTCTTGCGCATGCCCCAGACGTACAGGGGAGCGATGGCGAGCACGAGCAGCAGGCAGGCCACGGCGCCGAGAAGGTAGACCAGGACCGTCGCCCAACCGGCACCCACGTACGGGGCGGCCCAATCGATGGCGGTGTCGATCACGGTCATCGGTCGATGTCCCCCAGGACGATGTCGAGGCTACCCAACGTGATGATGGCGTTCTGGAGCAGGTCGCCACGGGCCAGCTCGGCGATGGCCGAGAGGTTGGAGAAGGAGTGGGCCCGCATCTTGACCCGCCAGGGGCGGTTGGAATCGTCGCTGACGATCAGCGCGCCCAGCTCGCCGCGGGGCGCCTCGATGCGGGAGTAGTTCTCGCCGACGGGCGGGTGCCATCGGAACTGTTTGGACCCCTCGCCGACGCTGCTGGAGACGTGGCCACCGGAGGCGTCCTTCCAGCGATCGCAGGCCTGCTCGACGATGCGCAGGCTCTCCTCCATCTCGGCCATCCGTACGGCGTAGCGGGCGAACACGTCGCCGGCCTGGGCCGTGGGCACCTCGAAGTCGTAGGTGTCGTAGCCCGAGTAGGGTTCGACCTTGCGGATGTCGAACTTGCGCCCGGAGGCCCGGATGTTGGGCCCGGACATGCCGTAGTTGATGGCCGTGTCGATGTCGATCTGGCCGACACCCTTGGCCCGGTTGACGAAGATGTCGTTGCTGGTCAGGAGGTCGTCGAGATCCTCGAGACCCTCCCGGACATCGTTGCACCACTCGCGGGTCCGTCGGATCCACTTGTGGTCGATGTCCTTCTTGACCCCGCCGAAGCGGAAGTAAGAGTACGTGAGCCGGGTGCCGCTCATCTCCTCGAGCAGCTGGATGCCGCCCTCGCGGTCCCGGAAGCACCAGAAGAACGGGGTGAGCGCGCCGATGTCCAGGCCGAAGGTGCCCAGCCAGAGCAGGTGGCTGCAGACCCGGTTGACCTCCATGGCGAGCACCCGGAGGACGTTGGCCCGCTCGGGGACCTCGACGTCGGACAGCTGCTCGCAGGCGTGGACGTAGGCCATGTTGTTGTGCATGGCTGCGATGTAGTCCATGCGGTCGGTGTACGGGATGAACTGGAGGTAGGTCCCCATCTCGCCCAGACGCTCGGATCCACGGTGCAGGTACCCGATGATGGGCTCGGCGTCGACGATGTACTCACCGTCGAGCAGGAGCTTCATCCGGAGCACGCCGTGGGTGGCCGGGTGCTGGGGACCCACGTTCAGGGTCATCAGGCGCTTCTTGGGTTGCTCTTGGCTGGCCTGTGCCACGTCTCACCACCCCTTGCCTGGGTCGAAGGTAACCCGGTCCTCACCGCTGTCGTCGCGGAAGATGAACTGCTCCTTGGAGATGTCGTAATCCTTCCTGTGGGGATGGCCCTCCCAGTCCTCCGGCATGAAGATGCGCTTGAGGTCCGGGTGGCCTTCGAAGGTGACGCCGTACAGGTCGTAGGCTTCCCGCTCGTGCCAGTCGGCGGTCTTCCAGATGTCGGCCACCGAGGGCACGCGACACCGGTCGACCTCACGAGGGACCCAGGCCTGGACGGCCAGGTGCTCGTTGTGATCGTAACTGTAGAGGTTGTAGACGACCTCCATCAGGCCCTCGTCGCTCTCGTGGGCGAAGGCGGGCAGCCAGTCGGACTCGTCCAGCTTCTCGTGAGGCCAGTCGACGGCCGTGACGAAGGACAGGTGATCGAACCCGAGCTGGTGTGCGGCCTCCAGGAGCGCGCGCAGGTGCTCGGGCTCGGCGATGATCAAGGGTTTGTCGTTCTGCTGGCCGCGCTCCTTGACGGCATCGGGGGCGCGTTCGGCGACCTGGTCCGCCAATGTCACTGAGCTCTGCCTCCTGCACCTTCCTCAGCCAGGTCCCAGTCGCGTCGGGCCTTGGCTTCCTCCTCTTTGGAGAGGTCCTTGCCCTTGACCCGGCTGCGCTTGGCGAACCGGATGGCGGGCTCGGGGTCCTCAGCGATCTTTTGCTGGAGGCGCATGAGACCATCGAGCAGGGCTTCAGGCCTGGGCGGGCAGCCGGGCACGTAGACGTCGACGGGCATGACCTTGTCCACGCCCTGGACGACAGAGTAGGAGTTCTGGTAGGGACCACCGCAGGAGGCACACGCGCCCATGGCGATGACGTACTTGGGCTCGGCCATCTGGTCGTAGAGACGTCGGACCCGCGGGGCCATCTTCTTGCAGACCGTGCCGGGTACGATCATGAGGTCGGCCTGGCGGGGCGTGGCACGGAACACCTCGCTCCCGAAGCGGGCGATGTCGTGGTGGGGGCCCATGGTCGCCATCATCTCCATGGCGCAGCAGGCCAACCCGAAGGTCATAGGCCAGAGCGAGTTGGCTCGACCCCATTTGAGCATCTTGTCGACCGTCGTAAGGAAGATCCCCTCGTCGGGGCTCCCTGGTTTCACGATCCTTGCCATCGAAGTGCCCCCTTCCTGATCGCATAGGCCCACCCGAAGAGGAGCAGACCGATGAACACCACCATCTCGATGACGGCGGTCTGTCCCAAGGCTTGGAACTCGAGGACGAACGGCAGCAAGAACACGGCCTCGATGTCGAGCACGAGGAAGACCAGGACATACAGGTAGTACTGGATGTCGATGGGTCCACGGCCGGACCCGATGGAGACCTCGGCGGACTCGTACCTGGTGAGCTTCTCCCTCGTCCTCCGGGGTGGCGTGATGAACCGGGAGAGGCTCAACGCCACCACGACGACGATGATCCCGAGGATCGTCATCAGCAAGATGGGGAGATAGCTGACAGGTATCCCGGCCATGTTCTTGGCGAGGGGAAAAGGGGTGTTCTATAGAAACGTTACGGGCCGGAGATGCGGGCCTGCAGCTAGGTGCCGAGCCCGCATCTCCGGCGAGCACGGCTGCCGCATCATCACGCCGCTGGCAGCCGTGCGAAGTGAGAGGTCAAGTGACACCGCGGAGCTGACCTCGAACCA
The DNA here is from genome assembly GCA_964492585.1 of uncultured Thermoplasmatales archaeon. GTDB lineage: Archaea > Thermoplasmatota > SW-10-69-26 > SW-10-69-26 > SW-10-69-26 > CAYXGD01. Next base: position 3,544 of record CAZBKU010000113.1, read on the forward strand.
GTGGGAAGCGCGCTCTATCCACGGGGAGGCCCGCGTCTCAGGCGAGGCCGGATGTCCTACACCACGCCACGGCATCCGGCCGAAGTTGGATGTCGGAGGTCCCTACACCGCCGACATCCAACCTGCGTCAAGGCCGCTGCTACGGTGACGCTGGCCTCATCTCAGGCGAGCACGGGTGGCCCTTCGTTTCGTTGTACCGAGGCCACCCTTCGAAGCTGGAGGTCAGGGAGAGAAGAGGTGCGACGCCCGGCCGGGAGGTGAGGGCCGGACGCCGCGGATCGGAGGCTTGACGGTCAGGCGAGCACCGGACCGAACTCGACGCTGTCGAGGAACAGGTTGGCGTCGGTCCGGTCGATCAGGGTGTCTCGCTCGAGCGCGAACCGGAGCTCGGCCTCGGTCACGGGGAGCTCCCCCTGCTCGGGGAGGGGTGCCTGGAGGACGGCCTCGTAGTCCTGGTACGCGCTGGACTGGGCGATCGTCACGGTGTCCCGATCGACCTCCTGGCCCTGAGCATCCTTCCAGATCACGATGGCCTGGCTGTCGGGGATGTCCGTGGGCTCGTTGTCCGCGCCGGTGCCCAGCTTGGCCGAGAAGTTCAGCTCGTAGCTGGTGCCGGAGGGGGGAGGCGGATCAGCGTTCTCGGCGTCCTGGTACAACAGGGAGACGTTCTGGGCGATGGTCGCCTCGAGGTCATCGCCCTCCAGAGCGAACTGGACGGCCAGGTCACCCTCGGCGGCCTCGGTGGTGGGCGCCGGGTCGCCGGCCAGGACGCGCCAATCCACCGGGTCGGTGCCCTCGAAGTCCTCGAACCCGCCGTTGTCGACGTAGTCCACGATCGGGGCAGCACCGGCCGGGGCTGCGATGAGCAGGACGGCAAGGGCTGCGGCGCTCAGCATCTTAGGGTCCATGGTTCAGCCTCGTGTCCCAAGTCGGACCCCCAGCCTATCAACCCTGCCAGCCTGCAACCCGACCGTTGCAGCCTGCCGGTCCCGGCGGCTGGAGGATCAGAGGGCCTCTCCCGTGGCGAAGGAAACGTTATAGACCGGGCCGCTGTCCTTGACAGGAGGGAGGCGCCTGATGACCCAACCAACCCCGTCCAGTCAGAGGTCTGTGCCGCGAACGCCCGCCAGCTGTGCAGCCTACCTGGTCGGGCTCCTGCTTCTGACCGCGTGCCTGACCGCCCTCCCGGTCTCGGCCGCGACGTCTTGCGATGCCGACGGCGATGGGTTCCAGAACGTCGACTGCGGTGGGATCGACTGCGACGACAACGACCCGAACGTCCACCCGGACGCCACCGAGGTCGAGGATGGCCTCGACAACGATTGCGATGGTGAGGTCGATGAGGGCTTCCAGGATACCGATGGCGACGGACTGAGGGATCCCGAGGAGGCCACGCTGGGTACGGACCCGCTCGACCCGGACACCGATGGTGACGGTCTTCTCGACGGTGCCGAGGTCCACGTCCACACCAGCGACCCGCTGGACCCGGACACCGATGGCGATCTCTACGGGGATGGTACCGAGGTCGAGGTCGGCTCGGACCCGGCCAACCCGCTCAGCGTCCCCCTACCGACCGGTGGCATGGTGACCGTGGTGCCCGACCCTCCGGTGGACCAGGTGCCGGTGACCGACGAGCTGGACCCGGTCGCTTGACCGCTCAGACGACCCGGCTCTCGGGCTCCCCGCCCTGTAAGACCGCCAGGATCGCCTCAGCGCACTGGACCCCGGCAGCTCGCTGGGCCTCCTCGGTCTGCGCCCCGATGTGGGGGGTCGTGGAGACCCGGTGGTGGTCGGTGAGCAACGTGCGCCCCGGAGGCTCCTCCTCGAAGACATCCAGCCCGGCGCCGTGGACCTTGCCGGCCTCGATGGCTTCAAGCAGGGCGGCCTCGTCGACGATCCCCCCGCGCGAGCAGTTGACCACGACCAGACCCTCCCGGGCGTGCTCCAGGAACCGCTTGCCCACGATGCCCTCGGTCTCCGGCGTCAGCGGCGTATGGATCGAGACGACATCGACGCGCTCGGCCAGGTCGGTGACCTCGTCGTGGAGTCGCCGGACACCGATCTCCTCGGCGCGCTCGTCGGTCACGTAGGGATCGTAGGCCTCCACGGTCATGCCGAAGGCTTGGGCCAGCTCGGCGACCCGGGCGCCGATCCGGCCGATCCCGACCAGGCCCAGGATCCGGCCGGCCAGCTCGTTGCCGCGGCAGGCTTTCTTCTCCCACTTGCCCTCGCGCATGGAGGTGATCGCCATGGGCAGGTTGCGGTGGACGGCCAGGATGTGGGCCAGGGTGAGTTCGGCCACAGCGTTGGTCGAGGCCGAGGGCGTGTTGGCCACCACGATCCCCCGCTCCTCGCAGCTCCCGAGGTCGATGTTGTCCACGCCGATGCCGGCCCGGCCGATCACCTGGAGGTTCTCAGCCCGCTCCAGCAGGCCCGGCGTGACCTTGGTGGCCGAACGGACGATCAAGCCCTTGGCCGAGGCGATGGCCTGGTCGAACTCGTCGGCCTCGGGGGTCTCGACGACGGTGTGGCCGGCGTCCTCCAGGGTGCTGACGCCATCGGGATGGATGGGGTCGTTGACGATGATCGTGGCCATGGATGCTCGCCCGGGCAGACGCGTCGGGGTACTTGGAGGCCACGGCCCGCCGGCCATGCCACGAAGGGACGTTTCGAGAGGCCCGGCAGAAAAGCTTAGAGGGGTCTCTCAAGCGTTGACGTGATGAGACGAGGCACCCTGTGGGCAACGCTTCTCCTTGCCCCCGTGTTCACAGGGTGCGTCGGCGGTCAGATCGAGTACACCCAGGCCGGCATGGACGACCTCCGGGCGGTGGGGATCCAGATGGAGGAGGCCTCGCAGACGTGGGCACCCCAGGCCCAGCATGGCCAAGGGATCGCCTTGCAGGCTTTGCTGGCCCTCTACCCGGCAGAACCCGACCCGAACGGGACCAACCTCTCCAGCGCAGAAGCCCAGAGGCTGCTCGGCCAGCACGAGTCGGTCCACCTGGAGCTGGCCGATGAGCCCTCCACCGTCCTGGCCGAGGAGCACGACAAGACCGACCGGGAGATCCAAACGGTCCATTTCCTCTTCGAGAACGGGACCGACCGCGCTGCGGACACCGAGATACTGGTGTGCGGCGAGGGGATGTGCACGCCCTGGACCACCTCGGCGACCTTCGACGACCTCCGGGAGCAGGCCGAGCAGGGCGCTGAGGCGGTCAAGGAGAGCTAAGAGGTCACGGGCGGTAACCGACGGTGGAGCACAGGCACCACCTTGGCGACCTGCGCCCTAGATGACCAGGACGGGCACAGGCAGGTCGGATCCGACCTTAGCCAGGCGCCGGGGGAGGACGACCGCGTCGTGAGCTTCGGCCAGGCGACCGGCTTCGGTGAGCAGGTCGCCTTCGGTCGTGCGGAGCTTGGCCGACAGACCACGGCCCTCGATCACACGCACCGTCTCGACCAGGCTCTGGGTCTGGCGCGAGACCTGGACCAGACCGTTGCCGTTGGAGGAGAGCTGCGGACCGCCGGTGAAGGCGATGTCGGCCGGCGCGAGCACCGTGACCTCGGCCCTCGGGGTCGAGGCGAAGAGGTCGGCGGCCGCGAGCGCGGCCTCACGATGTTCGTCGCTACCGTCGAGCAGGCACAGGACGCGGGTTCCGGACCCTTGGTTGGACACCAGCGGAGCCACCAGCCGCGGCTAACAGCCCCTGCTTGAAAGCCTTTTTGACCCACCCAGGTGACAGTACCTTCTCGGGTGGGACCGGTGGATCGCCCCGAGCTCATGGCTCCCGGACCAGGGCCCGCCATCCGTCGAACCGGGCCACCGGGCTCGGTGCGAGGCCTTCGACGTGCCCCATCCGGGCGCCGTGGAAGAGCAACTGCTGGGCCATGGCCGCCCGGTCGCCCCAGCGTTCCCGTGCCTCCTTGGACCCCAGGGCCTGTCCCAGGATCTGCTGGCTGGCCCGGGCGACCCATCGGTCCACCGGGAACGCTTCGTCGAACCCAAGCGCGTAACACAGGATGCACTCGGCCACCTTGGGACCGATACCGTCCAGGCCCTGGAGCTGGTCCCGGGCCTCGCTGATCGGTGCGCCTCCCAGGGCCTCGAGGTCGAGCTTCCCCTCCTGGATCTGGCAGGCCGCCGACCACATGCGGGGGGCCCGGAACCCCAGGCCCAGCTCCCGCAGCCGGGTCTCACCCGCCTCGGCCACGGCATGGGCCGACGGGATGGCATGCCCGCCGCCGACCTGCGGCCCCAGGTCCCGGCAGAGCCGAGCGATGGTCTCCTGGATCCGGGGCACGTTGTTGACCGGGCTGATCATGAACGCCAGGAACCCCTCCCATGGATCCTGGTCCAGCAGCCGCAGGCCCGGCATGGCCCGGGCCAGCTCGCCAAGATGGGGGTCGCCGGCCAGGGCCGCGGGCTGGGTCCGGCCAGCGCCCAGGTAGGTGTCGAGGAAGCCCTCGGGCCGGTCGGGGCTGGCCTGCCAGGTCCCGGTCTCGGGATCGACGGTGACGTGGGTGCCTCGGGCGATGCCTTCGATGCGATGCCCGTGGGTCCACCACGTGAAGGCTTGGCCTCCGAAGAGGCAGGCTTCCAGGTCCACACCGTCCGGCAGCGCGGGCACGTTGCCGGGGACACAGGCTCTCTACATGAAGCCATGGCATCCCCGGGCCAACGCCTATGTCCCGGTGCTGGTATCCTAGGCTATGGACCCAGAGGCCAAGCTTGAGGAGATGGGCATCGAGCTGCCGGAGGTCTCCGAACCTGTGGCCGATTACGTCCCCGCCGTGACCACCGAGGGGGACCTGTGCTACGTCTCGGGGCAGTTGCCGTTCATCGAGGGGGAGCTGCCGAACACCGGCCGGGTGGGCCACGGGGTCGACCCCAAGGAGGCCCGGGAGCTAGCCCGGATCTGCGGGATCAACATCCTGGCTGCCGTCAAACACAAGGTCGGCCAGCTCCGGCACGTCCGCCGGGTCGTCCGGGTGGAAGGCTTCGTGGCCTCGGCCGACGCGTTCACCGACCAGCCCGAGGTCATCAACGGCTGCAGCGAGCTCTTGGGCTCGGTGTTCGGTGACGCCGGCAGGCACTCCCGGTTCGCTGTGGGCGTGAACGTGCTCCCGCTGAACAGTCCGGTTGAGATCGGGGCGATCCTCGAGATCGATGCCGCCAAGATCTGAGGCCACCGACCAGGTACCAAGGCCACCCCGATGAGGATCAAGCCATGACCGATGACATCTCTGCCGCCGACCACGGTTTCGGGTTGTTCGGTACCGACTTCGGGTACCCGCCCGGTGGGTTCTGCCTGTCGACCTTCGTCGTGGCCCGCCGCCAGGGAGAGGTGCTGGTCGGCCAGATGGCCCAGGAGGAACGGGAGATCTGGCTCGAGCAGTGGCAGCCCAACCTGCGCTACTACGAGGCCGAGGCGTGGAACCGGGCCTTCCAGGGGTTCCGCCTGCCGGCCACCTACCTCCGCCAGGGCGAGCATCCGGAGATGGCCGCCGAACGCGTCTGGGTCGGCCAGCTCGGGTTCGACCGGTTGCCGGATCTGTCGGCGCCGACGATCGTCAGCGAGGCGGGACCCTCCAATCGGGCCCCGGGCTACGAACACTGGGACGTGCTCTTCCTCTACGAGGTCGACGGCCCCGAGCTGCCCGACGAGCCTCCCCGGCACTGGGCCCGGCTCGAGTACGTCGACCTGGCCGAGCAGGAGGAGGAGCTCGTCATGCTCCACGACGAGCTTGTCGGCAGGTTGCTCTGACCCGGGTCGACGAGAGATACAGAAGAGAACTCCAGGGCCTGACCGGCCAGGCGACGTCCTGCGATCACATCTGGCTGATGGTGGTGC
>CAZBKU010000114.1:0-9380 GCA_964492585.1 uncultured Thermoplasmatales archaeon
CGAACGCCAGGGCGTCCCCGAAGGGGATCAGGGCCGCGCCCAGGGCGGTCAGAAGGCCGGTCAACAGGGTCAGCTTGAACGGGGTGGCGAACCGGTCGTGGATCTCGCCCAGCCCCTCCGGGAGGAGCTGGTCCCTGGACAGGGCCATCAGGATCCGGGGGATGCCGAGCTGGAAGACCAGGAGCACGCTGGTGGTCGCTGCCACCGCCGCGAAGGCCATGATGACCTCCCAGATCTCCCCATACCCGGCCTGACCCAAGGCCGTGGCCAGCGCGGCCCCGCCGGTGCTGCCACCGACCCCGACGAACGCCAGGGAGACCCCGACGTAGAGGATCGTGACCCCGACCAGGGAGCCGATGATGCCGATGGGCAGGTCCCGTTGCGGGTCCTTGGTCTCCTCGGCGGCCGCGGCGACCGCGTCGAACCCGATGAAGGCGAAGAACACGACCCCGGCGGCGGTCAGCACGCCGCTGGACCCTTGGGGCGCGAAGTCGGTGAACCGGCTCGGGTCGGCCTTGACCGAGGCCAAGGCGATGAAGAGGAACAGGGCGCCGACCTTGATGGCTGTCAACACGGCGTTGGTCGTGGCGCTCTCGCGCACGCCGATGGCCAGAAGGCCGGTGACGGCGACCACGATCAGGAAGGCCGGCAGGTCGAAGATGGCACCGGCGGCGGTGCCGGGTGCGGCCTGCAAGGCCGCCGGGAGATCGATGCCCACCGTGGTCAGGGCCTGCTGGAGGTTGTCGCTCCAGGCGGCGGCCACGGCCACGTTCCCGATCATGTACTCAGCGATCAGGTTCCAGGCGATCAGCCACGCCATCAGCTGACCTAAGGCGACGAAGGTGTACGAGTAGGCCATGCCGGAGGCCGGGATCGCGGCCGACAGCTCAGCGTAGCAGAGGGCCGCGAAGATGCAACCGATGGCGGCCACGATGAAGGCCAGCGAGACCGCCGGGCCGGCCAGGACCACCCCCTGGCCCAGGGCCACGAAGATCCCGGCGCCGATCATGGCGCCCAGACCCAGGACCACCAGGTCCCAGGCGCCAAGCTCCCGGGCCAGGTCCGAGGCTTGGGCATCCTCCTGGACCTCGTCGATGGGCTTGGTCCTCGTGTAGCGCTCCCAGAGCTTGGATAGGCCACCTGGCACGGTCGCTCGGCCGGAAGGGCCCCCGTCGACCTATAAGCGTGTTGGAGGTCCTGTTGGAGCTAGCCGCCGACCGCGTGGTTGAAATGGCCGGGGGGACCTACCCCGTCGATGGTCTCCTGGCTCTTGGTCGCGGCGGCGATCGTCCTGATCCTGATCGTCTTCGCGCTCGTGAAGAAGCTGTTCAAGTTGGCCGTGATCGTCGGCGTGGTCGCCTTGGGGATCTTCCTGGGCCTGAAGTTGCTGGAGTACGTCGGGTAGCCAACGACAAGCTACCCTATGCAGGGATCGACCGACCGTTCGATCTCAATCGGTCTGGCCGTCGGCCTCGGCCTCGATCTTCTCGATGACCTCGTAGCCGTTGGCGCTCTCAGGGATGCGGTGGATCGCTGGCATGGTGTCCAGCATGTCCTCACAGAAGGTGAGCAGCTCGTCCACCTTGGACTCCGGGATGAGGAGCCTGACCTCGACGTACTCTGACGCCATCATGCCAGCCAAAGGGGGTCCCTACTTAGCCTTTTCCGAGGAGGCCTAGAACCGTTGGTCCATCCGCCGGGGTCGTGGCCTCAGAACAGCCCCCCACCTTTCGGATGGTACTCCAGATCCCCGGTCCGGATGTGGTAGACGACCACGTCCCCGCGCTGGACCGCCGTGCACTGGCTCTGGCGGACCCGCTGGGTCACCTCGATCCCTCCGACGTGGGTCTCGACCGTCACGTCCGGGCAGGACTTGGCGACGATCGTGGCTTCGACCCCGTAGTCGACCACGTAGAGCAGCCCACCGACCAGGACCAGGGAACCCAGGATCCCGCCGGCGACCAGCCAGGCGACCGAGACGCTTGCCTTGTCCATCGTGGACCTGTTGAGTCCCCGGGACCGATAAGCTTGATGGGCGGACCATCGAAAGGCGTGGCTTTTTCGGCCGCGTGCCCTATGCGGGCCCGTGGACCCCGACCAGCTCGACGTGACCATCATCGGCCAAGGCTCGCTGGGCACCTACTTCGCCGTGGCCTTGGGCCAGGGGGGTCATCGGGTGACCGTGGTCTCTTCCAGGGCTGACGAGGACCAGGAGGTCACCTTGGCCATCCAGGGTCGCCAGCGCGGCCAGGCCGAGGTCCTTTTGGCACCGGAGCCCCCCGAGCTCCCCCAGGACCACCTGATCGTGGCCAGCCGGGCCGCCGAGGCTGTCCAGCGAGCCAAGGACAACGTGCCCCACCTGGCCGACCCCGGCTTGGTCGTCCCGGTCCAGAACGGCCTGGTCTCCATCGACGTGGCCGACGCCGTGGGCCGGGAGGTCACCGCCCCCATGGTCGTCGGGTTCAACGCCCAGATGGCCGACCCCCGCACCGTCGAGCTGACCTCCCCTGGCGGGGTCACCGTGGGCGCCATGGACGACACCGGTCGCCTGCTGGCCAAGGCCCTGGTCGGTGCCCTGCAGCACCAGACCCAAGCCAAGCTCACCGACAACCCTGTCGGTGCCATCTGGAGCAAGTGGACGATCAGCTGTGCCATCAACGGCCTGGCCGTCGTCTCCGGTCACGGCGTCGGTCCGCTGTCCCGCCAAGCCCTCGGCCGGGAGGCTTTGCTCAGCCTGACCACCGAGTGCGTCGGGCTGGCCAAGTCAGAGGCCGTCGAGCTCCAGCGTGTCGCAGGCCCCCTCAAGCCCGACACGTTGGCCGGCAGCACCGACGGTCTGGGCGGGTGGTTCCGCCAGCAGATCCTCAAGATCATCGGCCGGCGCTACCAGGGCGTCGTACCATCTTCGCTGGATGCCCTGCGGGCCGGCCGTGACCCGGAGATCGCCGAGATCAACGGCCGGGCCGTCGAACTAGGTGAGCAGCACGACATCCCCACCCCCTGGAACCGTGGCGTGGTCGAGCTCACCGAGGAGATCGCCCAAGGCAAGGCCGAGCCCGGCTGGAACACGCTGGCCGAGCTGGCCGACCGGGCCAAGGCCCGGGCCTGAGCTCTGCCGGTCACACGTCGGACGTGGCGTCCTCGAGGAACGCCAAGGTCTTGGCCCAGGCATCCATGGAGGACGAGGGCGCGTAGGCGTCCCCCGAGGGGTTGGCGAAGGCGTGGCCCACCCCCTCGTACATGTGGATCTCGTTCTCGATCTCCAGGGCGGTCAGATTGGCCTCGAAGGCCTCGACCTCGTCGATCGGGATCGCTTGATCCTGATCGCCGAAGACGCCTTGCACGGGCCAGTCGATGGCCGACAGCTGCTCCTCGTCGGTCACCAGAGGTGTGCCGTAGTAGAGGACCGTGGCGGACAGGTCCTCCCCGCTGAGCGCCAGCTGGAGGGATTGGCCGCCGCCGAAGCACCAGCCCAGCGAGGCCACACTGGACGCGTCAGCCTCCGTGCGCAGGTGATCGGCTGCCTGGCGCATGTTGGCCGTGGCCTCGGCCTGATCGAGGCCGCCGACCTGGTCCCGGGCCTGCTCGCTGGTGGTCGCCACGGACCCGTTGAAGAGGTCGACGGCCAAGACCGCGTACCCCTGGCTGGCCAGAGCATCGGCCATGGACCGGATGTTGTCGTTGAGGCCCCACCACTCGTGGATCATGACCACGCCGGGGTAGGGACCGTCGGCCGATGGCTGGGCCAGGTAGCCCTGGGCCTCCGAGCCGTAGGCTACCGTGCTAGCTTCGACGTCGTGCTCTCCGGGTCCATCGAGGAAGTCCACGTTGAGCTGGCCCGGCGCGTCGCTCTGGCGCACGACGAACCAGACGCTGTTCCGAGCCTGACCGTTGGCGTCGCCCGGGGCCTCGTCACCGGCGAAGTAGTAAAGGGGTCGATCGTCCAGGCTGACCTGCGTGGTCCCGTCGGCCCGCTCGAAGGTGTCCAGCCGATCGACGACATCCTCAGGGCCACCGACCTGGGCGTCTGCTGTCAGCGGCGGCCAGGCCTCGGCACATCCGCCCGTGCACGTGCTCTCACCGGTGCCGTCGGGCGTGAAGACGTAGAGCGTCATCCCTTCCCCGTTGGTCAGGATGCTGCCCAGGAACGGGTGCTCGGACCAGGCCACCTCTGTGGACGAGCCGGGCGGAGGCGTGCCGGGTGGTTCGCCGTCGGTCCCGTCGTCCATGCCGTCACCGCCGTCGGCATCGACGCCGCCGTCCTCGGGAGGGCTCGGCTGGGTGCACCCGGCCAAGACCAACGTCAAGCTCAACACCACGATCCACAGGATCCGCGACCGTCGGACCATGTCACGGGAACGCATGGTACGGGTCTTGACTGTTCTGGGTGGCGGTCGGCTCGGTACCGGTGCCTTGACGGTCCGGGCCCCCATCCCGCCACCCGATGAACTGGCGACCGGGCCCCGGGCTTGTCATCACCGCAGCCTTCCTGGGTCCCGGCACGCTGACCACCGCCACCGTGGTCGGCGCCCGCACCGGCTACGCCCTTCTCTGGGTCCTGCCGCTGGCCATCGCTCTGACCTACGTGCTCCAGGAGGTCGCCGCCCGGATCCCCTTGTCCACCGACCGGCCGCTGGCCGGCGTGCTGGCCAAGCAGGGCCCTGGCGGTCGGGTCTCGCGCTGGGTCGCCATCGGGTCGGTCGGGGCCGTGGTCCTCGGCGCGGTGGCCTTCCAGGCCGGCAACCTGACCGGCGCCTCCCTGGGCCTCAAGCTCTTGGCCGGTAGCCCCCAGATCGCCTGGACGATCGCCTGCGCCGACGTGGCCTTCCTGCTGCTCTGGTTCGGCAAGTACGAGGCCCTGGAGACGATCCTGGGCGGTCTGGTGGCGCTGATGGCGGGGGCCTTCGGCCTCCAGCTGGCCGTCATCGGGGTCGACGGTCAGGCCCTGGTCGCCGGTCTCGTCCCGGACCTCTCGGTCGCTGACCTCGGGTTGATCCTGGCCTTGCTTGGTACCACCGTGGTGCCCTACAACCTCTTCCTCCACGGCTCGGCCCTCCAAGCCCAGGAGGACGCCGAGCAGGACGACGTGGCCAGCATGCGCCTGGACCTAGGTACCAGCGTGGTCCTGGGCGGCTTGGTGACCATGGCTGTGCTCCTGGCCTCGGCCGGCACGCTGTTCGGGTCCAACGTGACAAGCGCCGCCGACATGGCCCTGATCCTGGGCCCGCTGTTCGGGCCTGCGGCCGGGATCACCATGGCCTCGGGTTTGGCCGCCGCCGGCCTCTCCAGCGCCTTGACCGCGCCCCTGGCCGCCGCCTGGGCCGTCGACCAGCTCTCCGATGGCCCGGCCAGCGCCCGGCCCCCGAGGATCGTCTGGATCCCGGTGCTGCTGGTCGGCAGCGCCATCGCCATGCTGCCCTTCCAGCCGGTCGGCCTGATCGTCGTCGCCCAGGTCGCCAACGCCCTCATCCTGCCGCTGTTGGCCGGCGCGTTGCTCTGGGTGGCCAACCGCCCCCTGCTCGGCACCGACCGCAACGGCTGGCTGGGCAACCTGGCCGGCGCCCTGGCCGTGCTGATCACCCTTGGCTTCGTGGCCGCACTGCTCCTCTGACGGGCATGGTCACGTGCGCCGCGGCCCGGCAGCCTTTAACCGGCGTGCCGGCCTGTCCCGGGCGTGCCAGGCATCCCCGCCCAAGGCGTGCTCGTCGGCTGTGATGTGGGTGGGACGTTCACCGACGCGGTGGCCGCGCTCCCCGCTACCGGACACCAGGCCACGGCCAAGGCGCCCACCACCCCCCAGGATCGATCCCAGGGAGCTGCCCACGCCATCGACCGCGCCCTGGAGGCTCTCGACACCGATCCGTCCCAGGTCGAGCACGTCCTGCACGGCACGACCACGGCCACCAACGCCCTGTTGGAGCACGACCTGGCCCGCACCGCCCTGGTCACCCACCGAGGCATGGAGGATCTGCTGGAGATCGGCCGCCAGGCCCGCCCCAGCCTCTACGATCTCGACGTGACCCGCCCGCCCCCGCTGGTCGACCGCCAGGACCGGCACGGGATCGCCGGCCGCCTGGACGCCGACGGGCGCGAGGTCGAGCCCCTGGACCTGGAGGAGCTGGACGGACTGGCCCAGCGGTTGGCCGGTGACGACGTCGAGACCGTGGCCATCTGCCTGCTCCACAGCTACCTCGATCCCAGCCACGAGCGACGGGTCGCCGACCGCCTGACAGATGGGCTTCCTGCCGACGTGCCGGTGACGACCAGCCATGGCGTCAGCCCGGAGGTCCGCGAGGTCGAACGCTTCACAACCACCGTCCTCAACGCCGCCCTGGCACCCCGGATGGAGGCCTACCTCGACCTGCTGGCCGAGGCCCTGGCCGGCATCGGGATCGAGGCCCCGATCCAGGTGCTCGACAGCGCCGGGTCACTGATGGGCCTTGAGGAGGCCGCCCGGCTCCCCGTCCGCACGCTGCTCTCCGGACCGGCCGGGGGGGCTGCCGGCTGTGGGCTGGTCGCCGAGGAGCTGGACGCACCCGACCTGCTCGGGATGGACATGGGCGGGACCAGCACCGATGTCACCCTCCTGCTCGGCGGCCAGCCGACCCAGCGATGGGAGACCGAGGTCGCCGGTCGACGCCTCCAGATCCCGGCCGCCGACATCCACACCGTCGGGGCTGGCGGCGGCTCGATCGCCTGGGTCGACGAGGCCGGCGGGCTGCGGGTGGGGCCTCGCAGCGCCGGCGCCGAGCCGGGACCAGCCTGCTACGGACGCGGCGGGAGCCAGGCGACCGTCACCGACGCCCACCTCCTGCTTGGCCGCCTGCCCCCTGGGACCCCGCTGGGCGGCACGCTCCAGCTCGATGAAGACGCGGCCAGGGACGCCGTCGAGGACCTGGCCGACCAGCTCGCCTCCTCCCCAGCGACCACGGCTCGCGACATCCTCGAGGTCGCCCTGGCCCAGGCCGTCAGAGGCATCCGGGCCCTGACCGCCCGGCACGCCGCCGACCCAAGCCAGCTGACCTTGCTGGCCTTCGGTGGCGCCGGGCCCATGATGGGCTGCGCCTTGGCTTGCGAGCTGGGCACCGATCGCGTGGTCATCCCGGCGGCAGCGGGCGTCCACTCGGCGGTGGGCCTCCTAGCTGCTCCTCCACGGATCGAACGTGCTAGAAGCCTGGTCCGGACCCTGGACGATCAGGCCATGACCACCCTCGAAGCGACCCTGGTCGAGCTGGGAGACCAGGCCTCGCAGGCGTTGGATCGAGCCGATGTCGAGCTCGAGCACCGGGCCGCCCTGCGCTACCAGGGTCAAAGCCACACGCTGACCGTCGAGATCCCCGACGACGGCGCAAGCACGTTGCGCGAGACCTTCGAGACGGAACACGAGGCCCGTTTCGGCCACCGGTTGCCAGACACCCCCGTCGAGATCGTCACCGCGCGGACCTGGGCCATCGCCCCGGCAGCCCTCACCCCGACCCGCGCCAAGGCTCCACCCTCCGGCCCACGTCCGGAGGCCGGGGCCAACGTCGACGCCACGTTCCTGCACGGTCCGCCCAAGCCCCAGGCCACGTCGGTGATCGACCAGGAGCGCTTGGTCCCCGGCCACCGGCTGGACGGCCCGGTCATCCTGCCTGGCCGGCTGGCCACCACCGTGGTCCCGCCCGGCTGGCAGGCCCGCGTGCTCGAGCACGGTCACCTGGCGCTTCGACGGGGGGACCCGGCGTGAGAAGCGCCAAGCGCGAGGTCGTCCGCCAGGCGCTCGAGGCCCTGGCCGAGGAGATGGGCGAGGTCCTGGCCCGGTCGGCCTTCAGCCCGAACATCAAGGAGCGCCGGGACCACTCCTGCGCGGTCTTCACGTCCGGCGGCGACGCAGTGGCCCAGGCCGAGCACATCCCCGTCCACCTGGGGGCTATGCCCCTGGCCGTCGACGCCGTCCTCGAACATCTCGGCCAGCTCGAGCCAGGCGATGTCGCCGTGGTCAACGATCCCGCGGCTGGCGGGACCCACCTGCCCGACCTGACCCTCGTCCGGCCGGCCTACCACGAGGGAACCCTGGTTGGCTACGTGGCCGCCCGGGCCCACCACGCCGACGTCGGCGGGCAGACCCCGGGCAGCATGCCGGCCGGTGCCACCCGGTTGGAGGACGAGGGCCTGGTCCTGGCGCCCACGCTCCTGCTGGAGGGGGATGCCTGGTGCCAGGAGGTCCGGGAGACCATCCTGTCGGCCACACGGGATCCCCAGGAACGCGCCGGCGACCTGGAGGCCCAACACGGCGCCTTGGTCACCGGTCAGCGCCGGCTGGTCGACCTCACCCAGCGGTACGGGTGCCAGGCCTTGGCCGAGGGCATGGAGGCGATCCTGGACCACACCCAGGCCCTAGCCCGCACCCGGTTGGAGGGTCATCCACCAGGTCCCTACGAGGCCACGGCCCTCCTGGAGGACGACGGCACAGGGCAAGGTCCACACCGGATCTGTGCCGAGGCCCACCTGGAGGCTGGTCGCCTGCACCTGGACTACACCGGCACCGACCCCCAGGTCCCCGGCAACCTCAACGCGCCCCTGCCGGTCACCCTGGCCGGCGCCGGCGACGTCCTGCGCGTCCTGCTCGGCCGCCAGATCCCGGCCAACGAGGGCCTGGCCCGGGTCATCGAGCTTGAGGTCCCCGAGGGCACCCTGCTCAACCCCGAGCCTGGTGCTGCCGTGGCCGGCGGCAACGTCGAGACCAGCCAACGCAACGTCGACCTCCTGTTCCGGTGCCTGGCACCGGCCTTCCCCGACCGGACGCCGGCGGCTAGCCAAGGGACCATGAACAACCTGACCTTGGGCGGTCACCGGTCCCACGGCCGGTCGTTCACCTACTATGAGACCCTCGGCGGCGGGGAAGGCGGGACCCCGCATCGGCCCGGGGCCTCGGGGATCCACACCCACATGACCAACACCCGGAACACCCCCATCGAGACCCTCGAGCACGCCTACCCGCTCCGCGTGGTCGCCCAGACCCTCCGCCGGGGTTCCGGCGGCCAGGGCCGACACCACGGTGGGGACGGCATCCGGCGGGCCATCCAGGTGCTGGTCGACGGCGTCGAGGTCAACCTGATCACCACCCGGCGCCAGCATGGGCCCGAGGGCCTGGCCGGCGGGCAGGACGGCGCCCCGGGGGACAACCGGCTGACCCGAGCCGATGGCAGCACCGAAGCGCTACCGGGGATCGCCCGCGTTGTCCTCGACGAGGGCGACGTGCTCATCGTCGAGACCCCCGGCGGTGGCGGGTGGGGGGACAAGGAGGTCAGCTGACCTCTTGCCAGCTGGGACCCGAGGGAGCGGTAGCCGGAGGCTACCGCGAAGAAGAGCGACGGAGCCAGGGCCGCAAGGGGCTCACC
>CAZBKU010000115.1:0-9375 GCA_964492585.1 uncultured Thermoplasmatales archaeon
GCTTGCATCTGCATGAGCTCGGGCTGGAGCTCGGTCAGGCGCTTGACCTTGTACTTGGTCTCGTTCTTCCGCGCCTCCTTGAGCTCGCTCTGGAAGGCCTTCATGGTCTCCTGGACCTCGGCCATGTCGAGCCAGTCGACCATGGTGTGCCGGATGACACCGGTGGCCACACCGGTGATCACAGACGCGCAGAAGATCGTCAGCGCCGGGTACTCGCCGCCGAACCCGATGGCTGGGACGAGGACGAACCCGACGTACTCTCCCATGCGGGTGCGAAGGCCCTCGTTGAACATGACCAGGAAGACCGCGCCGAAGAGCAGGATCGTCCAGGGCTTGAACGGCATCCCGCCGTCGTCATCGTCCTTGCCCTGGCCGCGCTCGGCCGCGCTGGGTTGAGCGTCCTTGGCTTTCTCCCACGCGTCCATGCGTCCGCGTCCGCCTTTCTGGTTCTTACCCATGGTGCTACTCCAGGACGCGGACGAGGGATCCGACGGCCTCAGCCACTCGGCCCTCCTGGTTGTCGACGATGGCCACGGTGGCACCGGTCAGGGTCGCCACGGTCGTGGCGGCCGACCGGTTGAGGCGCTGGTGGGTGTCGATCGCTTCAGGCGTGTCGGCGTCGCGCTGGCGGGTGTCGTCGCTGTCCCGTCTGGCGGCGATGTCCTCGGGGTCGGTCTCGATGAGGACGACCGTCTCGGGCTCCAGACCCCGGGCGACCCACTCGGGCAGGCCCGGCAGGAAGCCGTTGGGGGTCTGGATAAGGCAATGGGTGTCGACGATGACCCGACCCTTCTGGGCGATGGCCTCGGCCGCGGCGCGCTGGATCTCACGTTGGGTCTCGGGGTCCAGCTTGCGCATCTCGTCCCGGTGCTCGACCAGGCCCTGGTCCTTGGCGACGTTGAACATCTCGGTGCCGTAGACGACGACCTCGAGATCGAGCTTCTCGGCGGCCTCGGTGACCACCGTGGTCTTGCCGACGCCCGGGACGCCTGTCACGATGATGGTACCCATGGTGGAACCACTCCTTACCCGTCTCACATCTCACCGAACACGCCGCGCAGCATCGGATGCATCTCCATCATCTGCTCCTTGGCGATCTGCTCGTAGGTCCTGGAGAGGATACCGATGGCTAGCAGCAACCCTGTCCCGGTGGCCTGCCCTAGCGTCCCGAACAGGTCGGCGAACACGGACAGGATGCCGAGCAAGACGCCTGATATCACGGTGATCGTGGGGATGTAGCGCTCCAGGACCCGCTCGAGGATCCGGGGATCCCGGCGGAAACCTGGCAGCTGCATCCCGCTGGATTGGATCTGGCGCGCCACATCGCTGGCGCCCATGGACGCGGTCTCCACCCAGAAGATCGCGAAGATGATCGACCCGGTGATGATGACCACCGCGTAGACGGCGACGTGGACCCACAGCTGCCAGGGGTCCCTGAACGCTAACAGGTTGGTGAACTGCGAAGCGTTGGGTGATATGATCGGCAACAGCCAGTCCGATAACCCGTTGACGGGGCTGACGTAGTAGGCGATCCCGCTGTACGCCTGCGTGGCGGCTCCGCTAGCTGAGCCGGCGTTGAGGAACGGGAACCCCCCGACCCAATCCTTCCCACCGACGAACGGCAGGTTGGATAACGGCCCGCTGTAGAGCAGGATGGCCATCAGGTTGACGTTGGCCAACAGCGCCTGCACGAAGATCAAGGGCATCACGTTGGCGTACATCAGCCGGATCGGGTACCGGCCGCGTGCGCCACGGACCCGGGCGTGGCTCAACGGGAGCTCGACCCGTGTCGACTCAGCCCAGACGACGCCGAGGAAGATCAACGTCGTGCTGATCAACGAGATCAGGCTGTTGGTCCCGACGAAGGCGATCTGCTCGAAGCCCCCTTGGAAGACGAGCTCGCCGATGGACAGCTCGTTCAGGATGTAGACCGCCTTGGGCAGAAGGCCCCCGGGCGGGTTCTGGAACGGATCCAACGGTTGGCCCTGGAAGCTGGGCAGCCAGCTGACCAGCCCCGTGAAGAGGCTCTGGCTGACCCCGGCGACGATGAACAGGCTGACACCGGAGCCCAGGCCCCACTTGGAGATGATCTCATCCATCAGGATGATGAACCATCCACCCAGGGCGATCTGGCCCGCGATGATCGTCCGGGCCCAGCCGGTCCCGACGACGTTGATCAGGGCTTGGCTGGGCTCCAGGAAGCCGAACACCTGGGGGACGCCCGAGACGAACAGCATCGAGAAGACCATGACCTTCTGGGTGCCCTGGTAGATGGCCTTGTCCTCGGGGTCCTGGAGGTCCAGGTTGAAGATGTTGGCACCGGCGAACAGCTGCATGATGATGCCGCCGGTCACGATCGGTCCGATGCCCAGGTGGATGATGCTACCGGATGCACCAGCCAGGATCGCCCGGAACTGGGCGAAGATGTCCACCGTCTGGCTGGACATGCCCCAGACGATGACGTTGCCTAACACGAAGTACGTGAGAACGACCGCCACGGTCCAGAGGAGCTTGGTCCGGAAATGGACGTGGCCCTCGGGCTTCGTGACAGCGGGCCACTTCTTGATGAGTGGCTCCAGTTTGTAGAGGAGACTTTTCCTTTCCTCAGCCATCAGGGCACCAGACCTGGGGGGGCAAACCGCTCTTTGTATTTAGTCGATTCAATCGGAGGACGGGGGCTCCTCGCCCTCGTCCGAGCTCTCTTCGTCCTCATCGGTTTCGAGGAGCTCGATGTCTCCACCTTCGCCCTCGACCTTGTCGAGGGCTTTATCGGTGGTCTCGGCCACGCGGACCCGGACGGCGCGGTGGACCTTGCCACCGCCGAGCAACTTGTCGATGCCGGCGGCGTCGAGATCGAGGACCGTGACGTCGTCATCCTGGGTGACGTGCTCGTCCTCCAGGTTGTCGACCAGCCGGTCGAGATCGCCGACGTTGCAGGTCACGGTCTCCTCGAGGACCTTCTGAGGTCGGGTGAACCCGTGGCCCCCGAAGTACCGATCGCCGTATTTCTTGTAGAAATGCGTGAACTTGTGGCCAAAGCTACCTGCGTTGCCTCGACCGCCACGGATCCCTGCACCTCGGCCGTTCTTCTTGCCACGGCCGTGTGTCTTGCTGCCGCGGTTCTTCTGGGTCTTGTCTCCCATGTTCCTCACCTACAGCATGCGTTCGATCAGCGCGTTGATCTCGTCGCCCCGGTAGCCAAGGGTCCCTCCCTCGGTGAAGTGACGGTTGTTGTTCTCGAAGCCACCCCGGGGCGGGTGGAGCCGGAAGACGGGCTTGATCCCGTCGAGCTTGTTGAGCTTGGCCTCGCCGTCGACAAGCGCCTCGGCAAGGTCCTCTAGGGACCCGAAGCCGGTGTGCTCGTCGACGTACGCGTCGGTCAGCGGCTTGTTACCGGGCGCCCGGCCGCGCTCCTGGAGGAGCTGGAGGACACCCTCGGTGGTGAGCTCGCCGTACGTGATGAAGTGCTCGACCTTGCGGACCATGCCCCGATGGGCATCGTCGTCAGGGATGATCGTGGCGTGGTTGGGGGCGTGGAGGCGCAGGTGCTTGAGGGTACGTTCCTGCTCCTCGCTGCGCTCAGGCCGGCCGCGGACGCGGATGACGCCCAGGGTCACGCCTGGTCACCTCCGGCGGCAGCGGCCTCTTCCCCGCCGCCCTGCTCCTCGGCTTGACGCACCATGGGGCCCTCGATCATCTTCAGCTTGCTGGTGAGCTGGGGCGGTACACGCATCCGGGAGGCTTCCTGGAGCGCGTTGAAGGTCGCCTTGGCGAAGTTCATGGTGGTCCGGGTCGATCCCCGGGTGAAGCACCAGATGTCCTCGACACCGGCTAGGCTGAGGACCTGCTTGGCGACATCCCCAGCGGCCAGCCCGGTACCCTGAGGTGCCGGGACCAGCTGGACCTCGACGCTCCCGGACTTGCCGGTGACCTTGAAGGGGATCGAGGTCGGAGGCGCGTCGGGACCGGACTCCCAGGAGCCCGCACCGCGGCGCACCTGGATGACGTTGAGTTTGGCGTTGTCGATGGCCCGGCGGATCGTGGGACCGACCTCGCGGCCCCGGGTCTGCCCGAGGCCGACCAGGCCGTCACGGTTCCCGACGACCGCGTCGACGCGGAAGCGGACGCGGCGGCCCGAGTCGGTCATGCGCTGGACCATGTTCACGTCGACGACGTCGTCCTCGAGGTTCGAGGCGAGGATGTCGACGATCTCCGGCTCCCGGAGCGGCAGCCGGGTCTCTAGGGCCTGGGAGAGGCTGGTGACCTCTCCGGCGTCGACGAGGCCCCCGAGCTTGGTCCGGGGCTTCCATGCGGACAGGTCGCGATCTCGTGGATCTTTGGCCATCAGCTCTCCTCCTGGATGTTCGTGCGTACCTCGTCGACGTTGGCGGCGACCTCGTCGGAGATGTGCTCCCCGGTGAGACGGTCGTCCTCGGGGAGGACCTCGTCGCCGTGGGGCACGTCGAGACCGGCCTCGATCACGCCCTTGAGGGCGGCGAAGACGCCGGTCTCCGGCTGGGGGTTGTGGGGGCCGATGTCGAGCACGGCCTCCTCGATGCCTGCCTCGATCGCCCGTGTGCCGGCCAAGAGGCCGGTCAGGAAGGCGGCCGGCAGGTTGCCGGGGTGCCCCTGGTACCCGAGGCTCTCCAGATCCCTGGAGGTGGCCTGGGTGCGGACGATGTCGCCCTCGGGGTCGTAGTCGATGAACTGGACGATGGTGGTGTTGTTCTGCCGGCGGACCACGGCACGGGTCTTGCCCGACTTGAGAAGCGCCAGGCGCTTCTTGTAGTCGGTACGACCCTCGCGGCGGCGGCGGAACTTGACGCGGTATGTGGGTCCGTGAGCCATCACTGGTCACCTCCCTTGCGGGCCTGGCGGCGCGCCTCGACCTCTGCTTCGCTGATGGCGCCGTCGGCCTTCATGTGGGAGAGCAGGTGAGCGCGTGAGTTGTAGACGCCGCCCTTGGCCCGGCGGTAGTAGTGCCGGTACTCGCTGGGCTCGATGACGCCGTCGCTTCGCAGGGTCTTGAGCTCGTCGCGGATCGCGCGGATGCGACGCACCCAGGCCTGTTTACGGGGGTTGCGGGCGCCCTTGGCGCCCTGACGCTTGCCGGGACCCCGCTGGCGACCCTTCTTCTTCTGTTCGCTGCGTTCCCGGGCGCGGCCACGGGACGTGCCGGCCTTCTTACCTTTCTCGATGACACCCTGGCTGATCAGCCGTCGGATATCGTCGCGGGTGATCGCAGCGGCGACGTCCTCGGTGTGAAGATCGTCGATCCAGACGCGGTTGACACCGCAATCCAACAGCTCGGCGGCCATGCGTCGCTGGACGCGGAGGTCGGTCATCAGGACCCCCTCCCCGGGTTGAGCACGCGGATGCCAAGCTCGTCGGCCTCGTCGAGGATATGCTCCCGCTTGCGACCGCCGACCTTGGAGGCGATGCGGGCGGCTTGCGTGTCGGGGTCGATCCCCTCGAGGTCGTCGGTGTTGTGGACCAGGACCTCCTCGAAGCCGGACGGGTGGAGGCCGCGGACCTCCTTGGGGCCACGGTAGCCGACCTTCACCCGGTTGGGGACGTGCTGCTTGTCCTTGCGCTGCTTGGATAACGTCCCGCGCGGTCGGCGCCAGCTGTGGTTCTTGTCGAACTTGGTGAACTGCCACCAGTTCCGGCGAACGAACCTGGGTCGTTTGTCGTTCATGTGATCGCGGAGCTTGAGCAGCCGTTCGGTCTCCTCGTCGAGGTCAGGCTTCTGCTTGGCCACGTGTTCCTCTTCCTCGACGATCTCGGCGGCCTCTTCCTCGGGCTCCTCGTCGGCGCTCTCGACGACCTCGATCTCGGGCTCCGGTTCCGGAGCTTCGAGATCTGCGACGCCTTGGAGGATGGCGTCGGCCAGCTTGGGACCGACACCGTCGACCTGCTCGGCTAGCTCTTCGGTCGTCGTCTCCTTGATCTCCTCGATGGAGCGGAAACCGGCGTCCCAGAGCGCCTGGGCCTTGGCTTCCCCGACACCGGGGAGCCGGGAGAAGGTCTCGATGAACTCTTCTTTGGACATCTCTTCTGGCACGGCGCTCACCTCGGTTTGTTCGTGATGTAGATGCCGTCCTGGAACACGCGCGGGTCGTAACCCTGGATGCGCGTGGCCCGTTCGATGTTGACGGCGGTCTGCCCGACATCTTCCTTGCTGGGCCCGGTCACGGTGACATCTTCACCTTGGACCTGGACCTCGCATCCCTCACGGATGCGGGCGCGGCGCGGGGCTTTCTCGCCGAGGAAGTTCTCGATGACGACCTCGGCGCCCTGCACCTTGGCCTTGATGGGGAAGTGCGAGCTGACGATCTTGAGCTTGGCTTCGAAATCCTCAGCCGCCCCGTCGACCATGTTGGCGATGTGACCTGCGAAGGTCCCGACGAGGGCGGCCACCTTGCGGCGGACCAGGTCAGCTTCGACGACCACCTGGTCGTCCTCGACGGAGATGGTGATCTGGGGGTGGGTGAGGCGGCGGGAGAGCTGCCCGTTGGGACCGTTGACGTCGACGGTCGAGTCGTCCTGGACCGTGACGGTCACGCCCTCGGGGATATCGATCTCCCGGCGTTCGACGGCGACGATGCTCATCTTAGCTCACCTCAGTAGACGTAGGCTAGCAGCTTGCCGCCCACGCCCAGCTCCTTGGCCTCGCCGTGATCCACGACCCCTCTGGTCGTGGTCACGATGAGCTGCCCGAAGTCCTGGGCGGGGAGGTAGCGGGCCTCCCACTGTTCGAAATCCTCGGTCTTGATGCTGTACCTGGGCTTGATGACGCCGCAGTCGTTGATATGGCCGATCAGGTCGACCTTGTAGCGGCCTGCGCGGGCGTCGTCGACGAACTCGTAGTTGCCGACGTAGCCGCCCTGCTGCATGACATCAAGGATGTTACCGAGCAGCTTGCTCGCCGGTTTCACCACGCATTCGCGGTGACCGGCACGCTCGGCGTTACGAAGACGGGAAAGTGCATCAGCGATGGGGTCGTTCTGCATCCTTGGTCACCTCAGGAGTACTTCTTGAATCCTAGCTGCGGGGCGACCTCTCGGAAGCACTGGCGGCAGAGGTACAGCCCGTAGCGCCGGATGAGCCCGCGCTTGCGGCCGCACCGCCGGCAGCGGTTGACACCGCGCCCGAACGGTTTCGTCGCTTTCTCCTCAGACAAACTCGATCACCTCTGCACCAAGATCCTCCATGAGCTCCATGGCCTCCTCGGGGGTCACGCGGTGCTCTTCGGGCACCTTGCTGGGTCGGATCCGGCGGCGCTTGACGCGGCCGCCGGGCCGCTCCATGACCACGGTAACGTCCATGCCGAAGATCCCGGTATCGGGATCGTACTTCATGTGCTCGAAGTCGGTGTGGTCGGCCACGCCGAAGGACACGTTGCCGTTCTCGTCGAACTGGTAGTCGGCCAACTGGTTGTTACGAGCCCAGAGGGCCTTCTCGATGAACGCCGTGGCGTCGTCCCCTCTCAGGGTCACCTTGGCCCCGATCGGTTGTCCACGGCGGACCCCCCAGTCCCGGGCACCACGTTTGGCCCGGGTCCGGATCGGCTGGGCGCCGGTGACGTCCTCGAGGACCTCCTCGGCCTTGAGCAGCCGGTCGCCAGCCTCGCCGACGCCGATGTTGACGACGACCTTGCTGACGCGGACCTCGCGCATCACGTTCTCGACCTCAGCCATCGATGGTCACCTCGGGGAGGGTGATCTCGACCTGGTCGGTGCCGACGACGAACACGTAGGGGAGCACGGTCTCGAAGGGCTCCTCCTCTCCGAGCTCCACCAGGTTGGGGGCGCTGGAGGGGACGACCTTCTCCTCGACGATGTCGGCGATCTCGCCGATGTGGGTCCCGCCGGTCACGTAGGCAGGGGCACCCGCCTCGAAGGGGTAGTGGTCGGCGATCTCCTGGGACGGTAGTTTGAGCTTGAGGACGTCGCCGGTGCTGTAGGTGTCCTCCTTGACGAGGATGTTGCGCCCGTCGTGGAGGTTCAGCTGGGTACGGCCCTTCTTCACCGCACGCTTGTCCTCGATACGGGCAAGCTTCCAGCCGGCCTGGTCGTCGGGGGTGGAGACCAGGATGATCCGGCCGTGGGTGTCGTAGAGCACCCGGTAATGGGCTCCTTCCTCGGGGAAGGACAGGACATCCATGAAGCCTAGACCCCGTCGGGGGTCCCGGCAGGGCGTCCCGTCGATGAGGACGCCGCCCCCGGAGATCATGGCGTTGACCTCTCGGGATCGGCTTGCCAGCTTCAAGACGTCGCGGATCGCGACGACAAGCGGCAGGGAGTCATCGGCAGCGTGGGGGCCCGCTCGCGGCTTGGGTGCGAAGGTGGCCACCTTCTTGGGGATGGTCCACCGCCTCGGCTGGGCCAGTCGTTTGATATGCTTGCTCAAGCGGATCCCTCCTTCTCGGTGGTTGTCTCTTCGTCAGCTCGACCCTCGACCTCTTCGGCCAGGTCAGGGTCTTCTTCGGCGGGAGGCTCCGGCTGGCTGCCGGTCGGCTCAGGCTCCTGGTCGATCTCCTCGTCGGCCTGAGCGTCCTCCTCCTCTTCGGTGCCGGCATCCCCCTCGGGTTCCGGCTCCGGTTCGGGTTCCGGCTCCGGTTCGGGTTCGGGTTCCTCGACGTCGACGCCCTTGCGCTCGAGCTTGGCACGGCGCAGGGGGTCGGCGAGGTCGAGTTGGGTGATCACAACGTTGGATGGATGGATGGGCCGGGCGACCTCGGTGCCGTCGGCCTTGCGGATGGTCATCCCATCGATCTCGACGGCGTAACGCTTGGGGTGGATCTCGATGATGTCCCCCTCCTGGCCCTTGTAGTCGCCACGCATGACCCGGACGGTGTCACCGACGCGCAGCGGCAGGGACCGGCGGTCGTACTTGACCATGAGGTCCTCGGACAGGTGGGCGGCCATACGCTTGCGCCGCTCGTGGAGGGGCGCCTGGTGAAGGGTACGGCGCTGTTTCCGGGGTTGTCGGGAGTTCTCTGGCATCTCTCACACCTCACACGATCTGGCTGGCCAGGCGAGCCACGCTGGGCCACCGTTCGGCGGCCTCGCGGGCCACAGGGCCCTTGATGTCGCTGCCGCGGGTCTCGCCGGTCTCGTCGACGATGACCGCGGCGTTGTCCTCGAACTGGACCATGGTCCCGTCGGCGCGACGGAAGGGGCGCCGGGCACGGACCACGACGGCCAGATGCAGCTCGCGCCGCATCTCCGGGGTCCCCTTCTTGACGCTGACAAGCACCAGGTCGCCGATGCCGCCGGCGAGGTCGAGCCGGTGGACGTTCCCCTTGCGGGGGACGGTGACGACCTCGATGATCTTGGCGCCGGTGTTATCGACGCACTCGAGCCGGGCACC
>CAZBKU010000116.1:0-9303 GCA_964492585.1 uncultured Thermoplasmatales archaeon
GCCGAGGGCGACGTCTCGCGCAGCTACCCGGACCTCCAGGTACCGGTCACCGTCATCACCGGGGACAGCGACGAGTCGGTCGACCCCCGGCTCAACGCCCGGCGGCTCGCCGAGGAGCTCGAGCAGGCCGAGCTGGTGTGGCTGGAGGGGGTCGGCCACATGGTGCCCTGGCTGCACAGCCAGGTGGTCCTCGACGCGGTGGCCGACTTGGAGGCCAGGGCCCAGGGGGCCTCGGCCAAGGCCACCGGGACCGAGACGCCCTCCTGAGGGGGCGTCCCATGTCACGGTCACGCGTCCCAGCGCTGGGAACCGGATGCCCGTCTTATCACCCAGGCCAGGGTCGTTGGACCTATGCAAGCCAGGACCCCTGTGCTCGTGCTCGCCTGCGTGATGGTCGCCGCCGGCCTGGCCGGATGCGTGGCGACCACCTCAGGGTCGGCCGATCCGGATGTCAAGGAAATCCGGATGTGGGTCGAGCAGATGGACTGGGAGATCCACCCCGGCGTAAACACCACGGTCTGGGCCTTCTGTGCCGAGGGGGACGGCGTCGAGCCCGTCCACGGTGAGGAAGCCTGCGGTGTGCCCGGCCCCACGATCCGTGTCCAGGAGGGGGACCTGATCCGGTTGACCTTCGAGAACACGCACAGCATCGCGCACACCGTCCACTTCCACGGGTGGCACCCGTTCGAGGCCGACATGAACGGCAACCCGTTGGTCGGCGACGCCATGGTGGTCGAGCCCCAGGAGACCCAGGTCATCGAGTGGGTCGCCGAACCGGCGGGCTCGTTCATCTACCACTGCCACTTCCAGACTCCGACCCACATGGAGATGGGGATGTACGGCGGGTTCATCGTCGAGGATCCCTACGAGCACCCCGCCTTCGAGCCGGACGTCGACCACATGATGGTCCTCGATGAATGGGCGATCAGCGACGAGGCCAGCGGGTTCGACGGTGCGATGCCCTACTATGACTACTTCACGATCAACGGCAAGAGCTTCCCCCTGGTCGACCCGATCGTCGCCGATGCCGGCGACAAGGTCCGGGTGCACATGGTCAACGCCGGGTACAAGTTCCGGGCCATGCACCTTCACGGCTACACGCCGGACAGCTGGGAGGGCGTGGCCGGGCCCGAGCATGCCGTGCCGACCGACGTGCGGATGGTAGCCCCTGGCCAGACCGTCGTGCTCGACTTCGCGGCCGACCGCGAAGGCGTCTGGTTGTTCCACGACCACGTGGTCCCGCACGTCACCGCGGCGGCCAGCGGGGACGGCTTCGGCGCATACCCTCGTGGCATGCTCACGGTCCTCGTCGTTGGGGACACCTACGCCGAGGCGCTCGAGTCCATCGTCCCGGACCTGTTGGCCGCCGCCAAGGGAGACGTGGCAGACCCAGGGGCCAGCCATGGAGACCACGACCACGGCGACGACGCCGGGGACAGCGATGCCACCGTCGTCCGCATGGTCGACCTGGCCTACGAGCCCGAGACCCTGGAGATCGAGGCCGGGACCACGGTCCGGTGGGTGAACGACGACAGCTTCTACCACACCGTCACGTTCGAGGACGGGAGCGTGGACAGCGGGAGGATCGAGGCCGGGCAGAGCTGGTCGTACACGTTCGAGGAGCCCGGGACCTACGAGTACTACTGCGTCCCGCATGCCTACCAGGATGACGACGGCAACCGGCAGGGCATGACCGGCACCGTGGTGGTGAAGTGACACCTTGATAGGCATGGCCGAGGTCTACCGGTCGTGTTCTTCCGGACACAGCCGCCCGGGATCGACCCCGAGGCGGTCACCGAGGCCGTCGAGAACCCGCACGACCGGCAGATCCTGGCCGTGGCGCAGGACCGCCCGGTCGAGGCCGGGGAGATCATCGAGGTCACCGGGATCTCGAAGAGCACCGTCTACCGGCGCATCCAGCGCCTCCAGGATCTCGACCTGCTCGAGGTCCACAGCGGGGTCCTGCGGGAGGGCCACCCCATCGACCGCTACCGGGCGACCGTGGCCATGGCCGGCCTGGTCGTCGAGGAGGGCACCGTGGAGGCCCGATGGCGCGTGCTGGAGACGCCGGACGAACGCCTGTTCCGCCTCTGGGACCAGCTCCGGGGGGACGTGTGACCCATGGTAGATCACCTGTTCGCGACGCTCATCGGTTTGCGCACGGTCAGCGCGGTCCTGGCCCTGGTCCTGGTGGGCCTGGCCGGTCGGGCCTGGTACAAGAGCCGGGAACCCCGGATGTTCAAGCTCTGTCTGGGGTTCGGGCTGCTCCTGGTCAGCCTGCTGGTCGAGGGGCTGAGCTTCCAGCTCCTCTTCGTCGGGGATCTCGTGACCGCCCACGTCATCGAGGCTGCCACCCAACTGGTGGCCTTCGCCGTGCTGATCTGGGCGCTGTTCTGAGCCAAGAGATCCCCCATCCGTCGGGGGGACGTCAAGCGGTCGTCAGGCGATCCGATCCTCGCCCAGGCTCTTGACCATGACGTCGCTCTTCTTGAGGAAGCCCTGGCGCTCGTAGAGCTTGCGCGCCGGGTTGTCGGGCAGGACCTCCAGGGTGACCCGGGTGCAGCCCATCTCGCGGGCCATCGCCTCGGTGGCCTCCAACAGCCGACCACCGATACCCTGCCCCCGGTGATCCTCGACCACGGCCAGGTCGTGGACGTTGAGCACCGGGGCCGCATTGAACGCCGAGAAACTCTCGATCAGCGTGGCCAGGCCCACAGATTCATCGTCGACCTCGGCCAGGAGCACCCGGATGCCGCCGTGCTCGCGCATGGCCGGGACCAGGGCGGCCTTGACCTCGTCGTCCAGGGGTCGACCGCCGCCCTTGGGGTCCCGGGCGTAGGCATCGGTCAGCTCGACGATGGCCTGGGCGTCGACCGGATCGGAGAGATCGGCCTGCCGGATGGACGCGGTCATCGAGGCCTCCCAGGGAGCCCGGGCACATAGCCGTGGTGGCCGGCCGGGCCCATCCCGAAGCCTTGACGACCTCCACCGGCCTGCAGGCCCGTGGTCCAAGCCTGGCTCTGGGGCCTTGGCGCCGTGGCGACGCTGGTCGGCCTGGTGGCCCTCTACCACTACAACCGGATGGTCCAGCTCGAGAACCGCTGCGAGGAGGCGTGGAGCAACGTCGACACCGAGCTCAAGCGTCGCCACGACCTGATCCCCAACCTGGTCGAGACCGTCGAGGGCTACGCGCAACACGAGCAAGCGCTGATCGAGGCGGTCACCGAGGCCCGGGCCCATGCCGATCGCGAGCACGCGGGGGCCCAGGATCAGGCCGCCGATGAGGCCCCGCTGGTCCGCGGCGTCGAGCGCTTGTTGGCCGTGGCCGAGGCCTACCCCGAGCTCCAGGCCGACGAGGGCTTCCGGCAGCTCCAGGAGGAGCTGGCGATCACCGAGGACCGCATCCAGGCGGCCCGCCGGTTCTACAACGGGAACGTCCGGGACTACCTCAACCTCATCGAGAGCTTCCCCGGCAACGTCTTCGCTGACCTGTACGGGTTCGAGGAGATCGCGTTCTTCGAGGTCGACGAGATCAGCCGCACCCTGCCCCCGGCGGAGGTCTAACGTGGTCGACCCGGTCCTCCTGATCGTGTTGGCCGGCGGGGCCGTGGCCGGTGTCGTGATCTGGTGGTCCTGGAAGAAGGACAAGGAGACCACCGCCGCCTTCCGCAAGCTCGCCAAGGACCGCGGCTGGTCCTTCCAGGACAAGGATCGCTCGGTCGACGACCGCTACGAGGGCTTGGCCCCGTTCGACGAGGGTCACGATCGCTACGCCCGCTGGATCCTCGGGGGTCAGCAGGACGGCGCGACCTTCGAGCTGTTCACCTACCACTACGAGGTGACCCACCACACCGGCAAGTCCAGCCACACCGAGCACCACTGGCACCGGGTGTGCAGCCTGGAGATGCCCATCGAGGCCCCGGGCCTGGTCATCAAGGACGAGCACATCGGGCACAAGCTCTGGGATGCCGTCGGCGGCCAGGACATCGACCTGGAGTCCGACGCCTTCTCACGCAAGTACTGGGTCCGGTGCGAGGATCGCAGGTTCGCCTACGACGTGCTGCACACCGGCATGATGGACTGGCTGTTGGAGCTCTCCGGCTGGGTGTGGCAGTGGGACGGCCACCGGCTGCTCGTCTACGACGACAACGGGAAGATGCGCCCGGAGGACTGCGATCGGTTCCTGGAGCTCGCCCTGGGGTTCCGGGAGCGGTTGCCCCGGCACCTGCTGGCCGAGGGCTAAGGCCCCCGTCAGGGCCCCGCCGCCTGGCCCGTCTCGGGGGCGGGGTCAGCGCCGACCGGCTTGGCTGTCCCGATCTCTCCGGTACCGTCACGCGCCAGGAGGTCGCGCGCCCAGAGCGTCGGGGCCAGCAGGAGGAGGCTGAACCCGACCTGGCCCGAGAGCAGGAACGCCTGGAGCCCCTCGAGGACGATGAACCCGCCGGGGGGCATGGCCATGGAGAAGAGCATCACCAGGCCGGCGGCCAGCGCCCAGCCGATCGGCGGCCAGGCAGCCAGCGCGACGAGCCGCCGGGACCGCACCCGGGCCTCGTCGGCATCCCCAAACAGGCCACGGCCTCCGTGGATGCCGGCCAGGGCCAGGATCGAGAGGGCAAGGGTGCCGAACAAGGCGGAGATGACCGTGTCCTCGACGATGTCGTACCGATCGAACCAGAGGCTCCAGATCGACCACGCCTCGGTGTCCCCCGCGGGGATCTCTTGGACCTGCATCGGGGGCTGACCGGGCCAGCCCACCAGCAGGAAGACGAGCATGATGGCCGGGAGCGCCAGGGGGAGCCAGCGGAGCCAAGGGCGTCGCTCGACGGGCCTCAGGGGGCGTGGGTAGCTGACGAGGAAGGAGACATCGAGGACGGCCACCGCGATGCCCGCCACGACGACCATCAGGAGCACCAGGTCGAGCCACGTCCCCATGGCGGCGCCGAGGACATCCTCGAGCAGGACCGCGGCGCCGACGAGGACCGCCGAGCCGATCAGCCGGATGGCAAGCAGGGTGGCGGGCATCCCCCTGGGACGCTGGGCATGCAACCTGAGACCGGTGAGCAGCGCCCAGAGCCCGACACCGGCCAGGAAGAGGCCACCCGCAGCGGTTCCGACATCGACACCAGAGACCATCACGTGGCCGTCGCTGTGGTCGGTCTTCAAGCTATGCGATGGGTCCTTTGACGGTCGCTTGGGCCCGGGGCGCTCCAGGGGGGTTCAATGCCCGGTGCAGCCGCACCCGCCAAGGGCGCCCTCGACGCTGGCGGCGTCCTGGTCCGGGGTCATCGGTAGCAGCTGCTCGGCCTCCTTCTTGTGGCGTTCGGGGATGCCGTTGGCCACCGTGTCGTCCTCGAAGGTGATCGGCGCGTCGTCGTCGTAGGTCGGCAGCTCCCGGTCGGCGCCGGGTCGGACCAGCAGGGCCACGCGGCTGTCCTCGCGCTCGGCCTCGAACGTGTAGCCGGTCTCGTCGGCCAGGCGCTGGGCGAACTGCCGGATCTCGCCGTGGGTCGGCATGTTCTCCTCTTTCATGCGCTCGCGGGAGTAGCCGACGTAGACGTAGCCCTTGACCTCGACGAAGTCGGGCTGGGCCTTCTCGATCAGGGCGGCGTACTCGTCGTAGTAGCCCATGTTCCAGCCCTTGACCGAGGTGATCCGGCAGACCGTCCGGCAGTCCAGCTCGGCCATCTTGTCCAGGGTCCGGTTGAGCTTGTCCCAGGCGCCACCGGTCAGCGGCACGCACAGCCGGTCGAAGACGTCCTTGTTGGGGGCATCCAGGCTGACGTAGAGCTGGGTGGGCAGCCCGTCGTGCTCCTCGAGCTTCTCGATGGAGTCGGGGAAGCTGCCGTTGGTGACGATCATCGTCGTCATGCCGTGGTCGTGGCAGGTGCGCACGAACTCGGCCAGGTGCGGGTAGACCGTGGGCTCGCCGTTGAGGCTGATGGCCACGTGCTTGGGCCGGTGGGCCTTGATCCAGCGCTCCATGCTGGTCTCCTCCTGGCCCTTGTACCCGCTGATCAAGCGGCGCTGCTCCTGGACCGAGTCGATGAAGAGGTCGCTGGGCGGGTCCCAGACCCGGGGCCCGGCCGTATCGAAGTCCTGGCTGCGCCAGCAGTAGAGGCAACGGAAGTTGCAGTAGTCGACCACGGGGGTCATCTGCATGCACCGGTGGCTCTCGACACCGTAGAAGTCGCCCTTGTAGCAGTGGCGCCCCTCCTCCTTGAGGTCCTGCTTGGACCAGTGGCAGAGCTTGACCCCGCCGTGCTCGCCGGCGAAGCCGTACCCTTGCTTGCTGAGGAGGTCGCGCAGCTCCTGGCGCATGGGCCCGGGACCCGGCATCCGGGACTTATGGGTTTCCCCTACGGCCCAGGGCCCGGTCAGGCGCGGTCAGGTCCGGCCAGCCGACCTCGTCACGGTTCGACGTCGTATCGGGAGCCTTCAAAAACCCCCGCTAGCGTGTGCCATCCATGCGCAAGGGAGCCATCCTCTTGGGGGTCGCCCTGGTGGCCGCTGGCTTGTTCCTCATCTACGACCAGGGTGAGGCTGGCGCGTGGTCGACCACCGAGCCGACCGTCGCCACGACCAACGAGGGCGCTGCCTACGATGGCCGGCTGGTCAGCGTGAGCACCCCGGCTGTGAGCCTCAGCGTGCCCGACGTCGGCCCGGTGGAGACCAGCGAGAACCTCGTCACGGTCGACGTCGACGAGACCACCAGGACCCTGGGCCTGGACCTCACCGCTGATGTGACCAAGGGCCACGGCGAGCTCGACATGCTCGTCGCCCCGCCCGGCTGTGAGCTCAACACCGGGTGCGAGGTCGAGGTCACGACCACCGACGGTCAGACCAGCTGGGAGACCCAGGACCCGATCCAGGGTGAGTGGACCATCCGCCTCTTCTTCGACGCGCCCGGTGGCGGGATCGCCGACTGGACCCTGGACGTCCACCGCATCGTCCCCGCCAGCTGACCCCGTCAGCCTGCCTCGATGAGCTCGAGCTTCTTGGACCGGAGCCAGCGCTTGATCTCGTGCTCGCGGGACATGGCCGCCGATCGCGTCTCGAACGTCTCGGTGTGCACCAGCTCGACCGGCGTGCGGCCCCGGGTGTAGCGGGCGCCCGTGCCCTGGTTGTGCTCGGTCACGCGGCGCTCGACATCCTTGGCGTACCCGGTGTAGAGGGTCCCATCCGAGCAGACGACGATGTAGACGTGGTGGGGCAACGGCCGGCCAAGCGGTGCTTCCGTCGAGAACCCTTGTGGTCCCCTGGCCCACAGGGATCGACCCCGAGGCAAGTTCAGAGGTTGGATCGCAGGGACCGGCGGCGTGGGCAGGCCGTGGCCGGCCAGGCTTGCAGGACCTATCCACAGCCTCCTATACCCCTTTGCCTGATGGACGCCCATGCGCGCGACGATCGTGTGGATGGGGCTTTTGATGATCACCGCCGGGTGCCTGGGCAGCCAGGGCGACGATGGCGGCCTGCCGGGACCCGGTGGGGATGGTGGCCAGGCGGGGACGCCGGTCGCCTGGACCACGGATACCTACGAGGGTCAGGTGACCGGTGCCACCGCGCCCGGTGCCGGGTCGGTCTCCCAAGGTGGCGGCAACATGGCCTCGTTCACCGTCCAGGATGGGGCCCGGGTGGCCTACCTGAACGTCACCACGGAGGGCGGCGATCTCGACATGCAGTACGGACCGGACTGCCAGACCGAGCCGGCGGTGAGCTGCAACAACACGGCCACCACCGAGGAGGGGAACCTGAGCATCCAGCTGACCGCGCCGGAGCCCGGCGGTTGGGAGGCCTACTTCTTCATCGCCGAGAGCACGGTGGCCGGCGAGGTGTCCTGGACCCTGGAGGTCACCCAGCGGATCGTCCCGAGCTCCTGAACCACGGACAGGCGCGGCGCGGAGCCCCCGATCGCAGCCTCCGACCGGTAAGTTCAAGTAGAGAAGTCGTCAGCTGTCTCGTAGATAAGGAATGCTGTGCGGGACCACGCGTCCCGCCCTTCTGTGATCCTCTTCCCCACGAGCCAGGGCGCCGTCCCGACGGCTGATCCCCTTCTTCGATCCTGGTAGGGTCACCGATCGGCCAGCTGGCCCACGATGACGAAGGTCCCGTCGTCCCGCGCGTGGGCCTCCGGCATCACGATCCTGCCGACGTCCCCTGTCCTATCAGCATGGGTGCCGTCGCACGGGTAGGTGCAGATCCCCTTGGCCTGCACACCGGTCAGGGTGGTCCCCGGTCCCGGGTAGGGATCGGCGTCGCGGAAGGGCTGGGGGTCCAGCTTGCGATCGGCGACCTCCCGGGTGACGTGGACCCGGTCGATGGGCACGTCCTGCTCGACGTACTGGTTGGCCCGCTTCAACCAGGCGGCCAGGTCCTCCGGGTTGAGATGCCAGGCGTGCAGGTCCAAGCGGAAGCAGCCGCCGCCCTTGACCGCCGGTCCAGTGGCCAGCTCGGGGCCACCCATGCTGACCATGGCCTTGAGGAACAGGTGCATGGCGGTATGGGCCCGGGAGTCGAGCTTGCGGCGGGGCTGGTCGATGTGGCACTGGAGCTCGGCGCCCACCGGCGGAGCGCGCCCCTCGATGCGGTGCCAGATCTCGCCGTTCTGCTCGAAGACCGAGATCAGATCGTGCTTGTCGCCGCCCTTGACCCAGACGGTGCCCAGGTCGGCCCGCTGGTGGTGGCGGTAGCGGGTCTGGTTGGGTCTGAAGATGGCGCGGTCCACAGCGAACTTGCCGCCGCGTCGCTTGGTGACCTCGGCCAGGCAGGTCTTGCGCTGGGGTTCGGTCTCCCACAGGCGCTCGGCGGTCCCCTTGGGCACGTGCCTGGCAGCAAGGTGGAGGGCCTGAAGGTTGGGGTGCCAGCCACCGATCAACCCACCTTGACCGGTAGGTTCAAGTAGAGAAGGCGGCAGCTGTCTCGTAGATAAGGAATGCTGTGCGGGGCCACGCGTCCCGCCGTTCTACGACGCTCTTCTCCGTAAGCCAAGGTGCCGTCTTGCCGTTGGACCCGCCACGGGGCCATCTCGCCGTCGAGCCGGACCCTGGGAACCGAACCCCCTAAGCCGTAAGGCTGCTCTTCTGGCTCGATGTCGTTGATCCTGGCCATCGACCAAGGCACCACAGCCACCAAGGTGCTGGCCCTGGACGAGGACCGTTCCATCGTGGCCCGGGCCTCGCATCCGACCCCGTTGGAGCGCCCGCAGGCCGGTTGGGCCCAGAACGATCCCGAGGAGGTCCTGGAGGCCACCCGGAAGACGATCCACGACGTCGTCGACCACATCGACGTCGACGAGGTCCAGGCCAT
>CAZBKU010000117.1:0-9284 GCA_964492585.1 uncultured Thermoplasmatales archaeon
CCACGTCGGCATCTCCCACGACGACGGGCAGACCTGGACCACCAAGGCCCTGGATCTCTCGCCGGGGACCCAGGCCATGCCTTTCGCCCGAGCCACCGGGCCTGGTGAACTGGCCGTGCTCTGGTACGACGCCCACACGCCGGGCCTGCCCAGCGACACCGACCTGGGGGCCGGCTGGCACGTCCATGCTGCCCACGTGACCGAGGCAGAGACAGCCAAGCCCACCGTGGAGGCGGTCAAGCTGACCGGGACGGTCCACGAGGGCAACATCTGCGTGCTGGGACCGGCCTGCAGCGGCGAGCAGGACCGCCGGCTCTTGGACTACGTCTGGATCGATCAGGGCCCAGGAGGGGTCATCCACCTGGCCTGGTCGTCGACGATGTGGGAACGGCCCAGCGCGTTCCCGGTGTACGCATCGATGGACCTGAACCGGTAGGTTCCTGAAGGCCCGGCTCCCTTGGGTATGGGATGGCAGCGGCCTGCAGAGGCTTCACGTGGCGCCCGGGGCCGGGAGCCGTGTCGATCTGCTTGCTGGTCATCCTGCTGCTGTTCGTCCCGTCGGCGGTGGCGCAGGCCAACGGGACGAACGCCACGGACCTGACCGGTGCCACGGAGTCCTTCGGCCTGGGCACAGGGACCGCCATCGCCATCCTCATCGTGGCCACCTTGGCCCTGGTCGGCGTCATCGCGGGCCTTGGCTGGGTCCATGACCGCTTGGAGGACAGGTTCTCCCGGTTCCGGCTTCGCCGGGAGCCGGAGATCAAGATCGGAAGCATGCGGATCCAGGCCTCCGACTGGCTGCGCAGCCTGCTGACGCGGGCCGTCGACGCGATCCGGGCGATCCTGGTCATCGCCATCACCTTGGTGTACATCCCGTTCGCCCTGGGCCTGTTCGACCCCACACGGACCCTGGCCAACCGGATCATCCACCTGTTCAGCCTCAACTTATCTACGGCCGGTCAGGCCCTGCGTGGGTACGTCCCCAACCTGATCTCGATCCTGTTCATCGCGCTGGTGGCTTGGCTCGGGCTCAAGGTCCTCAAGACCCTCTTCGAGGAGATCTACAAGGGCCGGGTCACGTTCAAGGGGTTCTATCCCAGCTGGGGTCGGCCGACCTACAGCCTGATCCGGTTCGTGGTCCTTGCCTTCGTGCTCGTCCTGATCCTGCCCAAGCTGCCTGGCTTCGGCACCGAGTCCTTCCAGGGGATCTCCCTGTTCATCGGCGCCCTGGTGGCGTTGGGTGCGTCGTCGGCCATGGCCAACGTCGTCTCCGGGGTCGTGTTGACCTACACGCGGGCTTTCAGCCTCGGTGACCGGGTCCAGATCAGCGAGACCGTGGGTGATGTGATGGAGCGGACCTTGCTTGTCACCAGGGTCCGGACGGCCAAGAACGTGGACATCACGATCCCCAACGCCACGGTCCTCTCCAGCCACATCGTGAACTACAGCCAGAGGAGCCAGGACCAGGGGGTCATCCTCCACACCTCGGTGAGCATCGGGTACGACGTCCCCTGGCGCAAGGTCCGTGACCTCTTGATCCAAGCCGCCAGGGGGACCGAGGGCCTCCTGGACGAGCCAGAGCCCTTCGTGCTCCAGACACAGCTTGGTGACTTCGCGGTCACCTACGAGATCAACGGCTACACCGACAAACCCGCGAGCATGAACCGGATCCTCTCCCAGCTCCACTCGAACGTCCAGGACGTCTTCACCGATGCCGGGATCGAGATCCTGTCACCGACCCACCAGGCCTTCAGGTCGGTGGACGACACGCTCCCCCCGCCGCTGGAGGCCGGTCAAGCCCCAGAGCCGGAACCCGAGGAGGTCGAGCATGACGTGGGGGATGCCTTGACCGAGCCGGACGCTGACAGCGCACGGGCCCAGGCCGAAGCCCAGGCCGACGCAGCGGCTGAGGAGGCCTGGGAGGAGCAGGAAGAGGAAACCATCCAGGAGGACCCGCCGGGGGAAGCGCTGGACGGCGACGGCGATGAGGAGCGCCCTGCCGAGGGGGCAGACGAGGACCGGTCCGGGGACCAGGACCCACCGGCGTGAGAGCCCCGGGACCAGGATGTGACGAGGCGGACGCCACAAGCCTCTTAACCGCCCTGGGCCACTGCGTCCCGAGGGAAGCGACATGAGAGGCTGGGCCATCACCATCACCTTGATCCTGCTAGCCGGCATCCCGGGAGCCACCGGGCTGGCCGTGCCGACCGGCGCGAACCTACCAGCGACCAACACCCTGGAAGCCCCTGGCAGCGATGCCCCCTGGGCCCGCCAGGTGGTCGAAGAGTTCCCACGGGCAACGGCGGTCAACGACGCCGACGGCGACAAGCTCTTCGACGATCTCGAGACCGCCTACCAGCAGGTCGCCGGCGCCCAGCTCCCGGTCATCGTCGTGTTCACCCACGACATCTCGACCTCCGAGGGCCTCTCGGCCGTCGAGGCGACCATCGGACCGGTGGATCCGACCTTCACCTACCACATCCTCCCCGGCTACGCCGGCGAGCTGACCTACGACCAGGCCCTCCAGCTAGGCCAGCTCGACGAGGTCCGGCAGATCGAGCTGGACCGCAAGGGCACCCCGGAGCTCTCGACGGCCACGGCCAGCATGGGCGCCGACGCCGTCCAAGAGCAGCTGGCCATCACCGGCGACCGGGATGGTGACGAGACCACTTACACGCCCGAGGATGTCACCATCGCCATCCTGGACACCGGGTTCGACGGTGGCCACGAGGCCCTCGACGAGGGCAAGATCATCCACTTCTTCGACGTGGCCAACGACAAGGAGGAGGCCTACGACTCGGGCAGCCATGGGACCCACGTGGCCGGGATCGCCGCCGGCACCGGCGACGTCGATCCCAAGCACACCGGCGTGGCACCGGGCGCGGGCATCGTGGGCATCAAGATCGTCGACAGCGAGGCCTCGTGTACCGGCATCTTGATCCTGGCCGTCTGCGATGGCGAGTCGTCGCTGTCCCTGGCCATCGAGGGTTACGAGTGGATCGTGGAGAACAAGGAGACCTACGGGATCGACGTCTCGACCATCAGCTTCGGGTTCGGCACGGCCACCGACGGGACCACCAGCATCGAGCTGGCCATCGACGAGGTTTGGGAGGCCGGCGTCGTCAACTTCAAGTCCACCGGCAACGGCGGGCCTGAGCAGCGGACCATCACCGTCCCGGCCGCCGCGCGCGGCATCATGGCCACCGGCGCCATGCTGGACCCCCTTGGCGCCGAGACCCCGGAGGCTACCGGTACCCCGGCCGACCAGCTCGTCTCGGCCAGCTTCGGGTTCCAGTTGGCCACCTTCTCCTCGCGAGGCCCGACCAGCGACGGCCGGGTCAAGCCGGACATCGCCGCCCCGGGTGTCTCGATCATGAGCGCCGAGGCCGGCAGCGAGGAGGGCTACGTTGCCTTCAGCGGGACCAGCATGGCCAGCCCGTTCGCCGCCGGGACCGCTGCCCTGGTCCTAGATGCCAACCCGGACCTGTCGCCCGACGAGGTGCGCGAGGTCCTGACCTCGACCACCGAGGACTGGGGCCTGGAGGGGGACGATATCGACTACGGCTGGGGCCGGCTGCAGGTCCACGATGCCGTGGCGGAGGCCTTGCGCCGCGCTGGCCAGGCCGCCAACCTCACCACCCCGGTGGTGCCGTTCCACGAGGCCCGCGCCGGCCTCCTGGCCTCGGCGGGCCCGACAGACCCGGGCGCCGCCCTGGGGACCGAGACGATCGAGGTGGAGGAGACCGAGATGCCGTTCGCGGTGACGGTGATCGTCGAGGGCAAGCTCCTGGAGATCGTCGTCGAGGATCCCTCCGGCGATGTCGTGGCCAGCTTCCAACCTCTCGATACGGTCAGCAGGCAGCACGTGGTCGGGTTCCAGGCCGATGAGACCGGGCCGCACACGATCCGGTTGGTCGGCCAGCCCCAGGCCTCCTACGTGCTCGACGTGAGCCACGGCACCGCCGGCGGCATCAGCGTCGACCTACCGGACGCAGGCGACGTGCCCATCGAGGCGGCCAGCGAGGAGGCCGACGGCGTGCCGCTGGGGCTCGGACCGCTGGTGGCGGCCCTGGTCGTCGCGCTAGCCATCGGGGGCCGTCGACGGCAGTAAGCACGTCGGGCAGGGAGCCAGGCCACGGTCTTCCTCCAGGAGGGTAGCCTGACCTTCGACGTCTGGCCCACGAGGGTCAGACCGTGTTCCACAGGACCTTGCAGGCGCCGGCTTCCCGGGTTGCTGGGGACGGGGAGGTACCAGCCGACGGGCCGCGACCGTCATGGACCGGTGGTCCGGTCAGTTCAGGGACGGGTCGCTTGGGACATCGATCGGGCTCGTGACGACCTCTGGCTCGTGGAACTCGTCGAAGAAGTAGTACGAGAGCACGGCGGCCAGGGCAGCCAGGGCGAAGGCCCCCAAGCGTTTCTTCCAGAGCAGCGGGACCGCCAGGGTGAGCGCGATGCCGGCGGCCTTCCAGGTGTCCCCCTGGCGGGCCTGCTCGCCGATGGTCAGGCCACCGACCAGCGCGTCCAGGCCGCGCAGGAGCTTCTTGGAGCCGGGGATCTTGTTGGTCCGCGCCATCACGTGGATGTTGGCGATGGTGGCACTTAAGGCATGCGGTCCAGGCCCTTCTAGGCGACCGGAGGCCACAAGATGTAGAGACGTTCGGCCCCCCGGTCCTGGACGAACTCGATCGTGTGCCCGTCCAGGGCATCCCGCAGGTCGGTCTCGTCGAGATCGGTGGCCACCACGAAGGCCCAGCGGGTCCGCCGTCGCAGGAACCCCGGGTTCATGGGGATCGGATAGCAGGCCGCGCGGACCGTGTCGGTGGCCGCTGCGACCCTGTGCTCGAGGTGCCAGGCCAGCCAATCTGCCTCCATCGGGTGCATGCGGCGGGATCCGGCGCAGGCAGCAAAAGGGTCGCTGGCAGGGGGGCCCGGAACAACCGTTCCACCGGCAGGGTCCCAGCCCAACCCTGGAAGCGGCCTCCACAGGCCGCGAAACAGCCAGGGTTCGCCTATCGTCGATGAGCGATAGCCGTACGGGAAGGGTTAAGTGGGGCGGCTGAGACCGGTGGTATCCCATGCCCCAAGCCGGTTGCATCACGGGTGCCAGCACGATGCTGGTCGTCTCCTGGCTCGAGGAGCACAAGGGTCAGGCCACGGTGGACGCGTTGTTCCACCGGCTCCGCCACGAGCGCGGGCATCCCGTGGAGCGCCACGACATCTCCAAGGACAGCCAGGTGGACTTCCACCTGCACACGACCATCCTGGAGGAGGTCGCGGCCCTCACCGCGGCCGACGACGAGACCCTTCGGGAGATCGGCCGCGATGGGGCACGCAACGTGCACACCGTCGTGAAGGGCGCCACGTTCATGCTCAAGATGGCCAGCCCGACGCGGCTTCTCAAGCACGCACCCCGGCTGTGGGGCACCTACGCCGATTTCGGTAGCATCGATGTGCTCGAACGCACCGACGGCAAGGCCCGGCTACGGATCCATGGCTTCCAGACCCATCCCCACTTCTGCCGGACCCTGGAGGGCTTCTTCGAGGAGCTCTTGACCATGGTCGGTGCCTCGGAGGTCCAGATCCGCGAGGTCGAGCACAGCGGTAGCGGCTGTGTCTTCGAAGGGACCTGGTCCTAGACCAGCTCTCAGGAGACTGTTGATCGATCCGGGGGACCGGTGGAACGCCGAGGCCTGGACCCGTGGGCGGTCCGCGTCTTGCCCTTCCCCTCCCTTCGGCCTCCCCTGCTCCCCCTCCGGCGCTGCCAGCTAGCTAACCAATTGCCCTATAAGGGCCCGGTCCTTTGCCGGGGTGCTCGATGATGCCCCCCGAGGAGGAGCCACCGACCGAGGAACCCGACCATCCCCCGGAACCCCAGGTCTCCGCTCTCGAGGGGGGCCCCCAGCGCGATGGTGACGCCGACACCCCGCCGGTCACCAAGGTCCAGAGGACCGTCGAGTTCCTGCGGGTTCTCCAGAAGCACCAGTTCTTCCAGCTGCTCCGTGAGCTCAACGAGGCCCAGACCGTCCGCGGCGTGGGGCGCACCGAGGTCAAGTTCCCCCCCGAGGCCCCCAAACGGGTCCGCCGGATGCTCGAGGACCTGGGCCCGACGTTCATCAAGGTCGGCCAGCTCTTGGGCACCCGACCCGACCTTGTGCCCCGGGAGTTCGTCGACGAGTTCCGCAACCTCTACGATCAGACCCCGCCGACCCCGTTCCCGGAGATCCAGGAGGTCGTCGAGGAGGAGCTGGGCGAGCCCCTGGACGAGGTGTTCGCCAGCTTCGACCCGACCCCGGTGGCCTCGGCCAGCATCGGCCAAGTCCACTTCGCCACGCTCCAGAGCGGCGAGCGGGTGGCTGTCAAGGTCCAGCACCCGGGCATCGAGGAGCGGATCGCCCTGGACTTCCAGATCCTGGGCCCCATCGTGACGTTCATCGAGCGCGTGTTCGCCGGCTCACGGGTCTGGCAGCCCAAGGAGCACCTCGAGGAGCTCCAGGTCATGCTGGCCAAGGAGCTGGACTACACCTACGAGGCCCACAACCATCAGCGGGTCTTCGACAACTTCCAGGGGACCACCGGCGTCAAGATCCCGCAGATCTTCTACGAGCACAGCGGGCGCCGGGTGCTCACCCTCGAGTACGTCGACGGGATCAAGCTCGACGATCTCGAGGAGCACCGGATCTCGGGCCTGGACGGCGAGTCCGTGGCTCGAGTGATCACCCACGCCATGGCCAAGCAGATCTTCGAGGATCGGATCTTCCACGCCGACCCCTCACCTGGGAACCTGTTGATCCTGGACTCCCACACGGTGGCGTTCCTCGACTTCGGTGCCGTCGGCATCGTGACCCGGCGCCGGGCCGAGCGGATCCTGGGCCTGCTGGTCGGGTTCATGCGCGACGACCTGGACATGGTGGCCCAGAACATCATCGAGCTGACCACCAAGACCGGCGAGTGGAACCCCGAGGCCTTCCGTAGCGATCTCGAGAAGATCATGGAGTTCCACGAGCAGGAACGGGCCTCGGCAGCCCACCCGCGGATGATGGACATGATCATCGACATCGCCGAGGAGCATAACATGCTCCTCCCGTCGGACTTCATGCTCATCACCCGGGCCCTGTTCCAGTTCGAGGGGATCTGCCAGCGCCTGGATCCCAACTACGAGCTCATCGAGGTCATGGGTCCGTACATCCGCGAGATCCTCTTCGAGCGGTACACCGACCGGGAGCGCCAGAAGGACGCCCTGATCGACATCGGCATCCAGATGGCCGAGCTGGTCAAGTCCGCTCCCGGCCGGGTCAACTCGGTGTTGCGCAAGCTCGAACGGGACCAGTTCACGATCCAGATGGAGCTCCAGGGCCTCGAGGATCACCAGGACCGCCAGCAACGCAACGTGGTCCGGGCCTCGGTGGCCGCCATCGCCGCAGCCACGATCCTGGCCGCTGGGGTCATCATCGCCACCGGCCGCGGCGCCGACCTGTTGCGGTTCGGCTTCGTCACCATCCTGGTCATCCTGCTCTGGCTCTTCGCGTTGAACTGGATGGACGAGCGCTACAGGTAGAATCCCCACAGCTCACCGGTTGGGGTCGTCCAAGATGACCTGCGTGAGCGTGTAGTCCACACGCTCCCAGCCGCCATCCTCGGGGGCTTGGACGACCAGCTCGTAGGCCCCGGTGAGGTTCGTCCAGCGCATCTCCAGGGAGCCGTTGCCGGTGTCTTGCTCGACCGGTTCGAGCCGGGTGCCGCTGTCCTCCAGCCGCAGGGTCAACCCGACGCTGGTGGTGTTCGAGGCAGTGTGCCAGGTCAGCCCCGCGTCCACGGTGTCGCGGGTCCCGGTCACGTTGACCTCGTGGCGCGCCTGGGGGGCGTCGGCCGTCAGGTTGCCTCCCACGACCTGGTGGGTCTCCCGGGGCCCCGGATCCTGGTCGCTGGTGTAGCTCTTGCCGGTCTCGGCATCGATGAACCCCCAGGCGTTGATGTCATCGACCTGGCTGTTGGCCCTGAGCTGCCAGACCGACCGGCCGCCTCGAGGGCCCAGCGTGTAGAAGATCACGCCGTCCTCTGCCCGGGCCACCGTCTCGAAGCCGTCCTCCCGCATGGCGGTCTCGGCGGCCTCGGTGCTATCCAGGCGCCACGGGCCCAGCTCGGTGGGTGGGTTCCGGGGGGTGGACCCGTTGGGATCGAAGACGTCGAGGTCTGTCTGGGTGACGGCCACGGTCCGGGTCTGGTCGGTGCTCGGGCTCCACAGCTGGAAGATCCAAAGGGCCACGCGGCCATCGCCGAGGGCGTCGTCGGCCACGATGGGGTACGAGCCATCGCTACGCTGGGAGCTCTGCAGCGCCGAGCTGTCGGGTGCGGCCTCGATGGCCGATGCCAGCAGGACCTGGGTGTCGTCGGTCCAGATCTCGTTGGCCCAGGCCTGGGCCCGGTCC
The DNA here is from genome assembly GCA_964492585.1 of uncultured Thermoplasmatales archaeon. Taxonomy (GTDB): domain Archaea; phylum Thermoplasmatota; class SW-10-69-26; order SW-10-69-26; family SW-10-69-26; genus CAYXGD01. The sequence goes on from CAZBKU010000117.1 coordinate 8,430, forward strand.
AGGCCCTCGAGAGCCGAGATCGGTTGGCCGACCTCCAGGCCGGGCTGCTGGGTCGGGTCCTCGGCCTCATCACCGGACAAGCAGCCGCTGGTGACCAGGGCCACGGCGACCAGCAGGGTCCACCCTGCCATGGGCGATCGTCGAGCCATCGGGCCAGCAGGGAACATCCTCCTCTTGGGCGTTGCCCTGTCGCTTGCGGGCCCGGCCACCGGCATGCGGGTCAGCGCCCTGGCAGAGGGGTGGCCTCCGGTGGCGGTGGGCAGTCAGGTCAACCAGTGAGCCCGGCCTGCCAGACGTAGCCCGCGGCAGCCATGAGAAGGACCGCCAGGGCGAAGGCGACCGTGACGATGACGCGGAGGGCCTTGGAGGCCTCCGGTCGGAGGAGCAGCCGGGGGTCGGAGAGCCCCGGGGTCCCCGGCATCCGGCCGGGGGTCGGCCAGGGCACCGAGCTGCGGACGAGGAGCGTGGCCGCCGTGAAGAACCCTCCCGGAGCGACCGTGAGCAGGACGCCGGCCGCGCCCTGGACCGGTCGGGCGTCCAGGGGGCCCAGGACGGCCAACAGGATGGCCAGGGCTCCCAGGCCCAGCGAGGTCCACGCTGCCCAGACCATCCCTCTGGCCAAGGGCCGGCCGGCCCTGGCGGCCAGGCCGTCGAGGAGCCAACCGAGGGTGATGGGGCCGAGCACGAGGCCGAGGAAGCCGAGCGACACCGCAAAGCCGCTCAGCACCGAGAGGACCGGTACGGCCAACCCGCTGACCGGCAGGAACCAGGTCGAGAACAGCAGAAGCACGGCACCACACACTGCCAGGAGCACGATCCCCGCCCGGGACCTGAGCATTCGGTCGGGCTGATCCT
>CAZBKU010000118.1:0-9265 GCA_964492585.1 uncultured Thermoplasmatales archaeon
TCGGCGCGAGCTACGGCGCAAGCAACGTGAGCAAGCCCGGCAAGGGTGATCGACCGAGGGCTTAGTCCTCGGCTTCGGCGTAGGCCTTGGTGAGCTCCTCGAGCTTCTCGGACAGGGCGAACTTGACCGCCTTCATGTCCTTGCGGGCCTGGGCCATGACCTTGTGGTCATCGTAGGGCTCGGTGTCGGCCAGCCACTGCTTGACCGCCAGAAGCGGGTGCTCGAGCTGACGGACCTCTTCCATGTCCTCGACCTCGGCCTCCAGGGCCGCCTCGGCTTCCTCGATGATCTCGACGCCCACGCCGAGCAACGCCTCGATGTTGGCCTCGTCCTCGTCGGCCTCCACCGGTTGATCGAAGAAGTCGGCCAGGTTGGCCTCCAGCTGGCCCTTCTTCTCCCGGGCTTCGGCACGGATCTCTGCGAGCTCCTCCTCGCTCTCCACCAGATCCTCGGTGTCGGCCAGGAACTCGTCGAGAGCCGCCAGCTGGTTCTCCCACTTGTACAGTTGATCCTCGTCGTCGATGTCCAGCTTCAGGGCATCCTCCGCGTTACGGATGAACACTTGGCCCTGGTGGATGGCCTGCTTCGGCGAGTCGAACGTGGGCACACTAGCCAGAGCAACGTCACCGGTTTAAGAGCCTTCTGGATAGGGCCGGGGGTCGTGATCGGATTCCGAAGGGTTCATGCACATCGGGCCCGCCTGCCTACAGTGGGATGCACCTGACCTACCTCAGCGAGGTGGCACGGTGAGCAAGACCGAGTGTCCGATCTGCGGAGACACGGTCGAGGTCGGCAGACACACACCCAAGAAACTGCACAAGGGCGTGATCTACCACTTCTGCTCTGAGGACTGTCTCCACACGTTCAAGGAGGACCCCTCGAGCCACAGCTCCCGCGGCCCCAACGTCGGCGCCTACACCTGACGGGTGTTGGCCCCACCAGCGGTCCCCCGTCGTACCCAGCGGGGGCTGTCGACCGACGGCCAACCGTCCCTGACGGGTCGATCCTCTCAAGAGACCGCTATCGGCCCAGCGGCCACGCTCGAACAGCGGGGCCTCAGGCAAGCCCACGCCGGGCACCGGCCGCGGCGACGACCAGGAAGAAGATGGCCAGGGGCGCACCTGGCGCTGGCGTGTAGACCCCTTTGGCGGTCCCCAAGGTCGAGACCACCGAACTGGTCCCTTGGATCTGCAGGTCGGGACCGTAGAAGCTGTCGACCTGGATCTGGATCGGTGCCCGTTGGTTCACGTACCCATTGTGGTACGGCGTGTAGACCTCGAACGGCAGCGAGGCCTGGCCAGGCTGGACCGACGACGCGTTGCCCTGGGAGGCGTTGGCATCTTCACCGCTGGCGTTCGGGTTGAACGGATCCCCGGAGCTGGAGCCCCGGCCCGGCACGATGGCGGGATCCGGGGGCAACGTCTGGAACCCTTGGCTCAGGTTACCGGCGGGCGTGCTGAACTCGAACCGGGTCGGGCCGTTGCTGAAGTTATCGATCTCCAGGCGGTACCTCAGCGGTTCCTGGGGCCTGGCCTCGGTCTCCACATCGATCAGGCGCACGTCGTAGAGGCTCACGTACCCGGCGGTCACCGAGAGGTTGGTGTGCGCCACGGTGGTGAACACCGAGAGCTCCCCCTCCTCACGCGGATGCTGGATGACGTAAGGCCTGATCCACAGGTTGGTCGTCTGGAACGCTGGCGCATCCGCGGTCAGACCCAACGTGATCCGCACGGGCTGCTCGACGGTCTCCTGGGCAGCACCGCCGCCGAAGGAGACCACCGTGTCCGGTGAGACCACCGGGCGCATCCAGGGGGGGTACTCCGGGAACTCGAGCCCGATGATGCCCGGTTGGGTCGGATCCGTGAGGCCCGTGCTGGCCGATTTGTACTCGATCCGGGCGATGCACTCCCAGGTCGCTGGTGTGGACAGAGGCCGGACGCTCTCGGGACCCGGGGGGCAGTCGAGCGAGAACGCGATGTCCTGGAGTTGGGCCGAGGCGGGTGCTGGCACCAGGGAGACCACCAGGACGACGGCCATCAGGCTGATGACGGCCAGGTGAGCGCGCCTCATCGACCTCCCTCCGTGCCGGTGACCATGGGTCAGGGAGAGAAGATGGCTGGGGGAAGGATAAAGGATGTTGTCTGTGGGCTATCAGCGCTAGACGCCTGCTGGCCCACGGGAACGGCCTCTGGGGACCGTCAGCCATGGGACGGGGGTCCAAGCGCTCTTGGCGTCCGCGCGAGCCAGGCGTCTCGGGGGCCTTCGCCGGGCTTGGTGCCAGGGGTCACCGACTCCACGCGCAAAGCCAAGCCCCTGGGCGACACGGTGGCCGTCGTGGAGCGGTACGACCTGCCGCACGCGGAGGCCCGCGCGGACCTCGATCGGCAGTTCTCGATGCCAAGGTTCCGGGGTGGTCAGGAATGAGCAAAGACGAAATAGGACGGTCTCTACCCCCCTTCTCTCCCAGGAGGGAACCGGTATGGGCCCAGGCGGATTTGAACCACCGACCGACGGGTTATGAGCCCGGCGCTCTACCAGACTAAGCTATGGGCCCGTGCGCGGCAGGCATGCAGGCCCCACGCATAGGCGTTACCGGTCGGCCCGGCTGGCCTTGTCGATGATCGGGCTGTCCTCGGGCTCCCCGCCGTCACCACCGCCGCGCAACGCGCTGATCCCCAGGGCCACCAGGTAGCCGGCCAAGATCGCGCTGGCCATGCCGATGACCGGGTTGTCGATGATGCTGAGCAGGATGGCAGCGACGACCAAGAACGTCACAAGGCCCCACCCCAGGCTGGCCCAGAACTTGTGCTTCTCAGCCAGGCCTACGGTCCCGCGGACCGGGGTCCGATCCACGCTGAGGACCCGGAACAGCACCGTAGGCAGCCAGCTCCACAACAGAAGCCCAGCGGCCAGGGTGAGGGTCAGCGGCAGCACCGGGTCGTCGCCCAGGCCGATGTCCTCGCCGCCGAGGGGGACCGACTGCAGAGCGAACCCTGTCAGGGTCCCGATGGCCAACCAGACGATCAGGATGCTGGCGACCTTGGCGCGGTCGCCGCGGGACTGGAGGCGACCCAGGGCGGTGGTCCCCCAGGATCGTCGTTTCGAGATCCAGAGCAGGGCCAGGGCTCCGGTGATCACGCCGAGGAACAGGGGTAGGCCGAACAGGGAGCTGCCCGCCAGGCTCATCAGCGCCGCTGTGGCGTACATGCCCACCAGGAACCCGCCAAGGAAGGTCAAGGTCATCAGGGAGACCCGAGCTTCGCGCCGGTCGTCGGCCGTCTCCAGCATGTCGTCCCCGACCTCCAGGTCCTTGGCCAGCGCGAAGACGGCGGCCGTGGCCAGAAGGGCCCCGAAGGCGTAGGCCACGGTGACGTTGTTGTAGAACAGGCCCAGGGCAATGGCGCCGTAGGCGAAGACCAGGACGAAGACGACGGCCAGGGCGATCAGATCGCCCCACCAGGGCAGCTCTGCGAGGGCCGCCCGCATGCCGTGGATCATGCCCGTGCTGTGCGCGATCAGGTAGTTGGCCCCGGCTGCCACGACCACGGACACCAGGAAGGCGGCCCGGAAGTCGTCCAGGGCCAAGGCGATGAGCAGGAAGGAGATCAGGAAGGTGGTGACGCTGATCAGGGAGAGCAGCGCCGCCTCGGCCGGGGCACCGTACCCGCGGAACTCTTCGCCCAGGCCCTCCCCGAGGGATAGTAGCCAGACGAGAAGGCCGACCACGATCCCAGCGAAGGCCAGGCCGAGCAAGAGGGAGAGCTCGACCGCGTCGAGGAAGAACCCGATCCCGAGGTAGGCGTAGAGGGCCAGGACCAGGAACGTCCCCACGAAGATGCCGACGCGGGCGGGGAGGTTCTGATTCCGGACCACGCGGGGGATGTCCTGGGTCACCCCGAACGGTAAGCCAGCCAGCAGGAACAAGGCCAGGCCGGCCGGGATGCTGATCACGTAGGCCAGCTCGAAGAGCGAGGTCAAGACCACGATGACCAAGAAGATGATCGCGGCGCTCAACGGGAAGATCGGGAGCTCCGCCAGGACGGGGCGGTCCTCGCCGATCGTCGTGAACGCTGACCACAGGTCGCGCCAGGTGTTCGCCCACATGGACAAGGGGACCAGCAGGACGAGCGCCAGCACGAGGGAGACCGCGTACCCGGCGATCGCGTCGGGGATCCGGTACCCGGCCACGAGGTCGGAGAGCAGAGGGCCGACGAGCAGCGAGAAGTAGAGAGAGGTGAAGATGAGCAGGAGGAGGAACACGCCGAGCCGGACCCCGAGGTGCTGGGCGCGGGCCGTCTCCCCAGCATCCCGGCTCCAACCCGAGAGGATCCCGGTGAGCACGGCCCCGGCGATCGCCGCGGGAAGGAACAGCGCCAGGGCGATCTCGACCGCCTCGAACACCATGAGCCCGATGAGGAAGACGCCCAGACCGACGATCACCCCGATCCCGGCCAAGGCCAACAGCCGTCCGATCGGCGGGGTCTCGCCGACCTTGTCGGCCACGTTCCGCCAAAGGTCCAGGGCCCAGACGGTGGCCACGGTGCCTGCTGTGGCCAACACCACGCTGGCCAGGGTGATCACGACGAAGTCCGTGATGACCGCACCGGCGAGCACGAAGGTCAGCAGGAAGAGGAAGATGAAGAGAGGGATCGGTAGCAACAGGCGGACCCACAGCGGCGCCTTCTGCCGGGCCTCCTCCACGGGTTGCAGGAAGCCCAACCGCCAGCCAAGGGCCACCGCGGCGGCCAAGCCACCGATCGGGCCGGCCACGAGGGCCAAGGTGAAGCTCTGGCTGATGAAGGCGAAGAGAAGGAACGCCACGAACCCCAAGATGAGCCAGAGCAGGACCAGGCCCCCGAGGGAGAACCAGGTGCTCTCACGGATCCTATCCAGCAGCCCTTCGTCTCCGCTGGCGGAGCCGGATGCTGCGGGCGGGGGACCCATCGACCGTCCGAGCCTGCTTCTCGCTTAAAAGCTTGCCGAGCAGGTCCTTTGAAGGAGGCGGGAGCCAGGCCCCGTCCACCGGTCCCCCTGGCTGCCCCCTTTACCCGTGGTCGATCGTTTCCGGGGTTCACCTGGAGGGACGTTCTAACAGTCCTTCCAAAAAGTTCATAAAGCCCTTGCCTGACTCCTGGCCCAGGTGGCAACCGCCACCGTTACAACGGCAGGGGTCTGACGAACCGCAAGGGCTTTGAGGACCACGCTGCTGTTGAACAAGGAGGAAAAAGCACCATGATGGCACGTACGTTCCTATTATCCGCCCTGCTCTTGGGCGCAGCGTTCGCCGGTTTGGCCGGCAACGCCAGCGCCCAGCTTCCCGCAGGCGATGCGCAAGGCCAGATCAGCTGTAACCCAGGGCCAAGCGAGATCCGCCCCCTCGGTACGCCCGGGGAGTGGCAATGCGAGGTAACCGTCCAGTTCCCGAGCCAAGCCGGTGATCCAGCCAACTTCTTCACGGTGAACCTCCAGGATGCGAACTCCCCGTCCTGGGCCAACGTGATCATCGCGCCGGCCTCGGTGATCATCCAGTACCAGCCCGGCTCCTCGGTCACCGAGGAGTTCTCCGTGTCCGTGGCCTTGACCCAGAACGCCCCGGCCTTCGAGGCCACCAAGGTCACCATCGACGGCACCCCCGGCGGCGGTAGCCCCCAGGGTCTGAGCATCTCACCGACCCAGTTGACGGTCACGCCCGGCTACTTCAACCTCTACAACGTGCGCCTTGAGCAGAAGATCGGCCAGGGCGGCCCGCAGGACTCGGTCCAGTACCCGATCGTCATCGACAACTTCAGCAACGGTGACACCCGGTTCGAGTTCGCCCTGCTGAACCCGGACAACCTGCCCAGCGGGTTCCAGCCGGTCGTCCCCGAACCTCTGGTGCTCAACTCCCGGGCCACCGGTGGCGAACAGACCAGCGGGAACGTCCAGTTCGAGGTCTACACGCCCTTCCAGAACGGCTACGTGAACGAGATCGGGTCGATCCAGTTGAGCGTGGACAGCATGTACGCTGCCGACACCAACATCAAGGGTGCCAGCTCCCAGATCAGCACCCTGACCCAGGCCCGCGGCTTCTACGTGCCCGGGCCGGCCGCCCCCTTGATGATCCTCGGCATGTTGGGCGCCGCCTTGGTGCTCACCAGGACCGACCCGTTGGAGCGGTTCGGCGAAGAGGAGTAAGCCCCTGAGGTGTCATCGGTGCTAGGGAGCAGCCACCGCACACAGGTGTCGCTGCTCCCGCTCCTCCTTCTCCTCCTATCCGTCCTGGCCGCGCCCGTCGGCCAGGCCCAGGAGCCCCTGGACGACGAGCAGGTGTTCGGCGTCAAGGTGACCGCCGAACGCGGCTCGGCGCACATCCCCTACCTTGGCAACCAGATCATCAACCTGACCCTCGAGGACATCAGCCGCCCCGCGAACCTCGTGGGCACCGCCCCGGTGCGGGGGAACCTCTTGCTCGACACCGAGATCGAGGGCCAGCTACGGGGATGGCAGGCCTCGGTCGGGGTGAGCACGATCCAGACCACACCCGGCCAGGTCCACCAGGTGCCCTTGAACATCCAGGCCGGGGCGACCATCGAGGAACCCCGGGCGACGGTGAACCTCACCATCCGCTACATGACCAACGGGGATGAGCAACAACGCCTCGACCTCTCCTTCCTGGCCGTGGCTCAGTCTCAAGCGTTCCTCAACATCCGACCCGACGGCTTGCCCGACCGCTTCAACCCCGATGACCGGCAGCAGATCTCCCTGACCATCCGCAACGACAACTACTACCCCGACATGGTGTCCTTCGAGGTCTCCGCCCCCGAGGGGTGGGTCGTCTCGCCGCCCTCCTCGATCACCCTCGACCCCGGGGAGGAGCGGACCATCTACTTCGATGTCAAGGCGCCCCAGGACCCCTGGTTCCGGTTGAACCCGAGCAGCCCGACGATCCTGGTCACCGCCCAGTCGGAGACCAGCCCTAGCGCTCGGTACAGCACAGGCGTCCCCGTGTCGATCTCGGGGTGGTTCCTGCCGGGCTGGGTGATCCCGCACATCGTCCTGTTCTTCATGGGTGCGATCGCCATGGTCCGAAGCAGGCAGACGACCCGTGAGGAGAAGCGCCTGGAGAAAGGCAAGCCCCACTACCCAGGTCTCCCACCGGAGGACGAGGCCCGTCTGATCGCGCTCAAGAAGACCGACCGCGACAAGGCCCAGACCATGGAGGAACGCCTCCAGACGGTCCACGTCAAACGCAAAGAGGCCTGGAAGGAGCGCTACAAGAAGCGGCAGAAGCTCGAGAAGGACCTCGCCAAGCGCGAGAAGGAGCGTCATGACGCGGTCCTCGCCGCCCAGAAAGAGCGCGAGAAGACCGAGGAAGAGAGACGTAAGCGCGAAGAGAAGCGCCTTGCAGAGGAGAAGCGCAAGCGGGAGAAGAAGCTCAAGGAACTGGCCAAGAAGAAGGCCAAGGCCCGCAAGCGCCAGCAGAAGGCCCAGAAGCGCGAGGAGAAACGCCTCCAGAAGGAGATGGAGAAGGAAGCCAAGCGCAAGGAGAAGAAGCTCAAGGAGCTCCGTAAGAAGAAGGCGGAACTCGAGAAGGAACGGTCCAAGGACGATGCCGGTCCCTGGTGGAAGCCGTGGGGCTGACAGGTCCGGAAGGGTGCCTTGCCCCAACGAGACCGACGGCCACGGGGCCACAACGGTCAAGGTTTAGTGACCCGAGCCCCGTCTTGGAGGATAGCAGATGATAGAGCTGTTGAGACGCCGCTGGAAGCTGGTCGCCGTGGCGCTGGTCGCCATCCTCATCCTCCCCAGCTTCGTCAGCGGCGTCGTCGGCGGCGGCGAATCGATCCGTTTGGCCGCCAACGCCCCCAAGAAAGCCGAAGCGATGTCCCTCCTGGTGGCCATCGAGCCCGGCCTTCTAGGTTCTTGCTCTGGTGAGGCCGAGCTGGAGATCGAGTACCAGGGGATCCCCGTGCTCCCAGGCCACCTGCAGGCGATCCCCGTCGAGGGTTGCGAGATCACCACCGAGATCCCGTACAACGAGTTCGCCCGGGGCAACGGCCAGTACCTGCTCAGGGTCACCTACGACGACCACGTCGTCGAGGAACGGGTCTTCATCGAGAAGTACGTCAACTGGGTGTACGTCCGGGCCTTCGACGAGAAGGAACAGGAACGCACCCGCATCGACGTCGCCTTCGACATCCTCAAAGCCAAGCCCTTGACCAGCAGCATCTTCGCCACCGGCAGCCTGGAGCTGACCGTCCGGTGGACAGAGTGCCTTGACGACGGGCTCCCTGAGATCCCGGTGGTGTCGGAGAACCTCTCTGGCCCGGAGTGCGACGCCAACGGCCAGCTTGCCTTCTACGGCGAGATCCCCGTGGACAACCGCGCCTCCACGCACATCTACATCCCGTGGGACAGCCTTGAGACCAAGGGCGACGATGGCCAGGCCGAGGAGGGCTGGTACAACGTGACGGCCACCTTCCACAACGACGCGGCCAAGGCCAACTACAACGTCCCCCAGGATCCGTCGGTCTACCAGGAGGACCCGCCGGGTAACTGGTTCGAGGTGGACCGGGGATGAGGAGCTGGCTCCTGGCCGCCATGCTGCTCACCGCCGGGCTGGCCGGGTGTACCACCGAGTCGCGCGATGGTGACGGTCTCGACAGCGATGTCGAGATCGGCGGCTGGAACGTCCGGGTCGAGCATGCTGACGGCCAGACCCGGACCTACACGGTCACCAGCGATCCTGAGGAAGGCGACACCGACGGTGATGGGCTCAACGACTTCCAGGAGTTCCAGGCCGGCTCGGATCCCCAGGAGCTCGACACCGACGGTGACCGGCTGCTCGACGGACCGATGATCTGCAAGCCCGACGACGACCTCCATGCCAAGGTCGTGGCCCTCGACATCGTCACGCACCCCGACAAGCCCCAGTGCTACCTGGGGGAGTCCCGGTGGGAGCTCGAGGATCGCATCATCAGGACCGAACCCAGCAACGCCAACACCGACTCCAACCCGACCATCAGCGACGGTCTGTTGGACGGCGAGGAGATCGAAGGATGGGAGGTCACGATGGGCTCGTCCACCTACCACGTCTGGTCCAACCCCAGCCAACGATCCACCGACACCGACGGCGACGGGCTACACGACGGTGCCGAGAAGCGTCTCGGGACCGACCCCAGGGCCGAGGACACCGACGGCGACGGTGTCGACGATGCCAGGGACGCCGCCCCCCTGGGGAACCTGGTCGTCACCGTCCAGCTCGACACCATCACCCTCAAGCAAG
>CAZBKU010000119.1:0-9254 GCA_964492585.1 uncultured Thermoplasmatales archaeon
CCCACGTCGTCGGCCAGCCCCCCGCCCCGGCCACGCCCTGGGAGCCCCACCTGACCGAGCAAGGGTTCGAGGGTGAGGCGGTCGAGGCGGCCTACGAGACCGCCGACCACGCCGCTCGCGGCGCCGGGGTCGTCTTCCAGCAAGGCCAACCCGAGGAGGCCGACCTCCGGCACGGGGTCGAGGCCGGCCACCCCACGCTCTTGCTTGTCGACGGCTCCCACCGACACGACGGGCGCGAGCCCTTCCCCCACTGGCTGACCCTCGTCGACCTGATCGACGACCAGCTCATGCTCCACGATCCCCTGGAGGACGGCGGGCCCGAGGAGGGCCTAGTCAGCCGCTTGCCGGCCGTCCAGGGCTTCGAGGGCACCCTGGCCCTGATCGAGGTGGCCCACGGGAACCGGTTGGCGAGGTGAGGCCCGAGGCTGCTTGTCAACGGTCGCTGAACGAAGACCTATAGCCACGCTAGGAAGTGCCGGAGCGGTGGTACCACGATGATCTCCCGCATCGCCCTGCTCGCCATCGTGCTCAGCCTCGGGTTGTTGGTCGCTCCGGGGGCTGTCCCTGGCCTCTCACCGCTGTCCGTGGCCGAGGACGCCGAAGCCAAGCCCTGCGTCATCGGCGACGATCCGGGGTGTCTGATCCCGATCGTTTGCATCCGGGACTGCGACGGTGACCCAAGCGACCCGTAGGCCCGGTATCTGACCCCCTGCTGGGTACCGGAGCTTGGTACCGGGCTTCCCTCACCCTTTTTCTCCCCCTCTTGCTTTGCCCGCTCGTGGCCCGTACACCCATCGTCGTCTCCATCGGAGGCTCGGTGCTCGCCGGCGAGGACATGTCCGCCGGTTCCTTCACCCAGTTGTCCGACCAGCTTGAGCGCTCGTGCGACATGCCGCTGGGCCAGGTGGTCGGTGGCGGCGCTTCGGCCCGTCGCTACATCACGGTGGCTCGCGAGCTCGGCTTGGATGAGGCCGGCTTGGACCACCTGGGCATCCAGATCACGCGGGCCAACGCCTGGCTCTTGGTCTCGGCCTTCGGCGAGCGAGCCTACCCGCGTCCGGCCGAGGACTTCGAGGAGGCCGCCCTGGCGCTTCGCTCCTATGACCGGGTCTGCATGGGCGGCACCCACCCCGGCCACACGACCGACGCCGTGGCCGCCATGCTGGCCGAACGGGTCCACGCCGACCGGCTGGTCATCGTCACCAACGTCGACGGTGTTTACACCGCCGATCCCCGCACCGACCCCGAGGCCCAGCTGATCGAGCACCTGACCCCCACCGAGCTGCTGGACATCGTCGGCGGGGCCCGCAAGGCTGGGAGCAGCGGTGTCGTCGACCCGCTGGCCGCCCAGATGCTCGAACGCAGCCACCTGCAAGCCCGGGTGCTCTCCGGCGACGACCCGGCCAACGTGGCCGCGGCCATCAACGGGGAACCGTTCAAGGGGTCCACGGTGGAGTCCGAGCCGTGAGGCCACCCATGGCCTTTTTACCCGGACGTGCGTGCCAGGCCTGATGCCCAAGGTGCCCAACCACGCCCATTGCCGGGTGTGCGGCAAGGCGATCCCCGCCAGCGATGACTTCTGCAGCACCGAGTGCCGGCAGTCGTCCGAGGAGGACCGCAAGAAGCGGCGTCGGATGCTCTACCTGCTCTACGGCGCCTTCGGCGTGAGCATGCTGGTCATCCTGGGCCAGTCGTTCCTCTAGGGTCGTCCGATCCTTGCGGCGGGGCGCACGACGGATGCACCACGCCTGATCGGCGTGGTACCTGTGGCCGGGAGGGCCGTTGCTCCGTGTCCGCCACATCCCACCGAGGTCACGGCGCGCCTGCCCAGCCTTCCTCGATCACGATGGTGACGGTCAGTTCCTTCCACGTCGGGTCTCCATCGTTGGGCCCGTCGAAGTAATCGCACCCCCAGTGGATGGTGTACTCTCCGGGAGGGGGGATGCTCGCGATCCGGTAAGCCTCATGCGTCGGGGATCCGTGGGAAGCGGCGTCTTCCTCATCCTCATAGTAGGTCTCCGGTTCGCTGATCTCCCATGTCGCCGTCACCGTTTCACCCGGGCCCACCACCATCATCACGGCTGCGCCACCCTGCGAGAAGACGTAGTGGCCTGCCTCGTCGGTGACCCACCATGGGTGCGCGTCGCAACTGTAGAACCCGGGGCCGTTGTTGGTGAACGTGATCCGTACCTTCTCTCGGGACAGGTCCTCGGCTAAACGATGGTACGTCGTCTGGTCGGTCTCGAGCGTCGCGTCAGCGGAGGTGTCACCAAGGGCTCCCGGACCGAGAGTCATCGTGGCGATCACCAGTAGAGCGGTTGGTAGGGTGAGTCTCATCCTATAGCCTCCAAGGGAAGGCGGTCGACCGTCAAGCCTCAAAGGCCCATGGCTCAGTGGCTATATGAACGGTCGGTCCGCAGCACGGACCTCGCCTGGGAGGAGGATGCCGACGGACCGGATCACCCTGTTCCTCCCCCGGTCCCGTCCGACTGCCCTCTACGAGACCGCCACCGAACAAGCCTTTTAAGGGACCTCGCCTAACGCCGACCACCGGAAGGTCTCTGGATGGCACAGCGCAAGAAAGGCATGAGCGGCATGGACCTGCTCTGCATGGAGCAGGAGCTCCAGTTCCTCGTCGACGGCTACTTCAACAAGGCCTACCAGCCGACCCGAGGCGAGGTGCTTCTCAGCTTCCGCGCTCCCGGCCGGGGCCGCGTGGACGTCGGCATCGGGGTCGGCGACTACCTGACCATCACCGAGAAGGATCGTGACCTACCCGACGATGTCCCCCAGTTCGCCACCCAGCTGAGGAAGCACCGGACCGGCGGTAAGGTCCTGGACATCCACCAGCACGCCTTCGACCGGATCATCGTCTTCGAGATCGGCAAGGCCGAGGGCGTCTACCAGCTCATCGCCGAGGTCTTCCACAACGGCAACGTGACCCTGGTCAAGGACGGCGAGATCGTCCAGCCGCTGATCCACACCGAGTGGTCCAGCCGGGTGATCCGGCCGGGGCGTGAGTGGCAGTTCCCTCCCATCGGGTTCAACCCGAAGGATGCCACAGAGCCCCGGTTCATCGAGACCCTGCGGGAGAGCGACGCGGACATGATCCGAACGCTCTCCACGGTCGGCAACCTGGGCCCGCTGTGGGCCAAGGAGGTCTGCCTGCGGGCCGGGGTCGATAAGCAGTTGTCCATCGAGGACGCCAGCTCGGACCAGTTGGCCCGCGTGGCTCGTACGACCATCGATCTGATCGAGACGGTCCGCGACGAGCCCGATCCGGTGGCCTACGCGGATGAGGACGGCGAGTGGATCGACGCCGCACCGATCCCGCTGGAGAGCTACGGGGACCGGGAGGTCGAGCATGTCGACCACCTCTGGCAGGCCCTGGACGAGGTGTTCGCGCCTCGCAAGGTCCAGGAGGGCGCCCAGGACGAGCGCCTGAAGAAGGTCGAGGACCTCCGCGGCAAGTACGAGCGCCAGGTCGAGGACATCTCCGAGCGCCTGGCGCGGTTCAAGGACGAGGAGGATCGCCACCGGCAGGCCGGCGACCTGCTCTACGCCCACTTCAACGACGTCGACCAACTGCTCAAGCGGTGCCAGGAGATGCACAGCCAGTCCGGGTGGGGACCGCTGTTCGAAGAGATGCCTGAAGAGGGCCGAGTCAAGGTCGCCAAGCCCATGCCCGAGGACGGCGCCCTCCTGTTGGCCTTGCCCGACAGCCAGGGCCAGATGCACGAGCTCAAGGTCAAGCTGAAGAAGAGCTTAGGTGCCAACGCCGAGCTCCACTACGAGCGCTCCAAGGAGATGCGTGAGAAGCAAGGCGGTGCCAAGAAGGCCCTGGCCAAGGCCAAACACCAGCTCGAGGAGATCGACGAGCGGGGCGAGGAGCTGCTCGAGCAGATCGAGAAGGAGGAGGCCAAGCCCGACCCGACCCACCGGTTCTGGTTCGACAAGTTCCGGTGGTTCTTGAGCAGCGACGGGAACATCGTCGTCGCCGGCCGGGACGCCCGCTCCAACGAGCGTGTGGTCAAGAAGTACCTGGAGGACAGCGACCGGTACGTGCACGCCAACCTCCAGGGCGCTCCCAGCGTCGTCGTGCAGGCCGACGACGGCCAAGAGATCCCGGAGGCGACCCTGGAGGAGGCCGCCCAGTTCGCCATCGCCTACTCCAAGGCCTGGCGCCAGGCCATCGGCCGCGGGCAAGCCTACTGGGTCACCCCGCCCCAGGTCTCCAAGACGCCCGAGAGCGGCGAGTACGTGCCCCACGGCAGCTTCATCATCCGCGGCGAGCGCAACTACAGCCGCGCCGAGGTCCGGTGCGGCATCGGCGAGTCCCACGTCGAGGGGCACCGCAAGGTCATGGGCGGCCCGCCCAGCGCCATCGAGTCCCGGTGCGATCGCTACATCCTCTTCGAGCCCGGCCGGGCCGAGACCGGGCCCTTGTCCAGCCTGCTCACCGACGTCTTCGAGGTGCCCGTCGAGGAGATCCAGAGTGCTCTCCCGCCGGGCCCGGTGCGCATCGTCGACTCGATGGGCATCCCCGAGGACGTGCTCGACGGGGTGAAGGGATGAGGGTCCTCGACCAGAACAAGGACCAGGGCCTGGTCAAGCTCCGGATCGACGGGCTCGAGGACCTCTGGCACCTGGACCAGCTCATCAGCGTCGACGACCTGGTCCGCGGGGTCACCCACCGACGCCTGGACGACCAGCAGGACATGGTCCGCGACAAGGCCCAGGAACGGGTCACCGTCACGCTGGGCGTCCGGGTCGAGGAGACCGAGTTCCACGAACCCAGCCAGCGCCTGCGGGTGCTCGGCCTCATCGAGGAAGCCCCGGAGACCGTGGCCACCGGCAGCCACCACACCATCGCGTTCGGCGAGCATGACTGGGTCGAGATCGTCAAGACCGGCGGCTGGCCCAAGCACGCCCTGGACCGGGTCGAGGAGGCCGTCGAGGAGACCGGCCAGCCCCGCGTGGTCATCGTCTCCATGGACGAGACCGAGGGGACCGTGGCCGTGCTCTACCCGTTCGGCGTCCGGGAGATCGGCAGCGCGCGCAAGTCCGGCGGCGGCAAGCAGTACAAGAACAACGAGGACGGCAGCGAGGCCTACTACGCCGAGCTTCGCCACATCCTGGACGTCATCGCGCCCGATGACTGCCCGGTGGTCGTCGTCGGCCCCGGGTTCGCCCGGGAGAACTTCGTGGATCACCTGGACGAGCACCCGGTCGAGGGCATCCGGTCGATGACCACCAACGCCACCGGTCAGGCCGGCATGGCCGGGGTCCAGGAGGCCCTCAAGCGCGGCGTGATCAAGGGCATCGCCAAGGACTCCAGGATCGCCCGGGAGACCGAGGCCGTCGAGGAGCTCCTCACCCGCCTGGGCCAGGACCGGCCGGTGACCTACGGGCCCGAGGAGGTCGAGAAAGCGCTGAACTACGGCGCCGTCGAGCAGCTCCTCATCCTGGACGAGCTGGTCAAGGAGGGCGACGGCGAGCGGTTGATCGAGCTGGCCCACCAGACCGGGGCCGATGCCATGGTCATCAGCGCCGGGCACGACGCCGGCCAGAAGCTAGCCAACCTGACCGGCGTCGGCGCGATCCTACGCTTCGAGGTCGAGGCCTAGAGGGATCCTGGGGCCGTCAACGCGACCGGACCTCTACAAGCCCTTTAGGACCCCGAAGGCCGTTGGGGACGTGTGCCCCAGCTAGCACGATCCCGGATCCTGCTGATCGCCGGCCTCCTGCTGGCCCTGCCAGCCCTGGCTGGCTGCACCGGTAACCCGGTCAACACGGGCAGCGAGCAATCCGCCGAGCCCTTCGATCGCTCCTCGAAGTCCAACGCGCCAGGCAGCTTCTCCTACGAGAACGCCATGGGCTTGCAGACCAAGAGCGAGGAGGTGGCCTGGACCAACCCGGCCCCGCGGGCCATGATCGGGTGGTCGGGTGCGGTGGCCGACGGCTCGTTCACCATGACGATCACCGACCACTCCGGCGAGCGGGTCGTCTACGAGAAGACCATCGATGGGACGGTGACCGGGACCTTCCAGGAGGCAAGCGACCTGGGTGTGCCCGGCGAGTGGACGCTGTCCTTCGAGTTCCAGGGGTTCACCGGGACCATGGATCTGTCTGTCACCAGCGGCTAGCGCTTCCCGTCGAGCCCTGTGCTGGTCCCCCGGTCGGTGGGTGACCCAAGGGTTTTGGCCCCTGCACCATGTGGACGTTCCATGGCTTGGGAGCCAGAGGCAAGACGTGCGATCGGGGTGGCCCTCCTCCTCGTGATGGTGGGCCTGGCCGGCTGCATCGGTGCCGACGGGACGAGCACCGGCGATCCGGCCGGACCTACCGGCGGGTCAGAGACCAGCTACGAGAGCGATGGCCGTTCCTACGACTCGTCCAGCAAGTCCAACCAGCCGGGCAACTTCGCGTACTCCGGTTCGATGGGGAACCAGGACAAGACCGAGAACGTGACCTGGACCAACCCGACGGCCCGGGCCCAGATCTCCTGGTCGGGCTCGGCCAGCGCCGGCTCGTTCACCCTGACGATCACCGACACCACCGGTCAGAACGTCGTCTACGAGAAGACCATCGATGGGACCACATCGGGCGCGATCCACGAGACCAGCAGCCTCGGCGTGCCCGGGACGTGGACCCTGACCTTCGACTTCCAGGGGTTCACCGGCAGCATGGCCCTCTCCATCCAGTCGAACTAGCCTGGCGCCCGGCGCCACGGTGCGGGGGGATCGGGTGGACCCTCGACCGCTGTCATCCCGCTGGGCCACGGCTGGCCGACCTCGATGCCGGTGGTCTGCACGAGCCACTGGAAGGTCCCGCCGGCGCCCTTGGGGTCGATCAGTTTCTTGGCCGCCAGCACGTCCATGGCGTCCATCTCGGGGGCGAAAGAGCGGATGCCCAGGTGCTCGAGCGCCAGCTCCTGGGTGGTGTAGACACCGGTCTCCAAGCCGGCGGCCCGACCGGTCCTGGCCACGAGGTCGAAGGGCACCAGGTAGGTCAAGTCGACCTCGCCGGGAGCTCGTAGCGCGTCTGTGGTCGACCGGCCCCGGTGGTAGCCGTGCAAGGTGCCCTCGGGGATGGCTGCCTGGATGGCCCGGGCGGTGGAGCCGTAGTCGATGGTGACAAGCGCCCCCCGGTCGAGGGCCCGGCAGGCCTCCTGGTACCAGGCCCTGGCCTGCAGCGGCACCTCGAGGAGGGTGCCTGGCTCGGGGTCGGCGGCGATCTCGTCGGCCAGCTCGGCCACGGCCGGGTCCTCGGCAGGTCCCGTGGTGAACCCCAAGCGTCCGTCCTCCACGGCGATCTTACGCTCGGCCAGGCCGTCCTCGGTGGTCTGGCACTGGTGGGTGGGGATCGCGTCCAGGAGCTCGTTGGTGAAGACCACGCCCCGGACGGTCGTCGGCAGCTCGGTGGCCAGCGTGACATCGTCCAGGACGATGCCGGCCTGCTCCAGGGTGACCCGGGCACGGTCCAGGGCCGGCTCGGAGCGGTCGACGACGACCAGCTCGAGCCGTTCGAAGACGCCCGGTGCGTGCTCGGCCAAGCCGTAGGCGACATCGCGCATGAGCTCGCCGCTGCCGGTGCCGACCTCGACCAGCATGGGATCGTCGACCTGGGCCAAGAGCGGTGCCAGGCCCCGGGCCAGGATCTTGGCGTAGATCGGGTGCAGGGTGGGCGCGGTGGTCCATTCGGTCCCAGCCCGGCGGGGTCCGGCGGTGTAGTACCCATGCTCGGGGTGGTAGAGAGCCAACTCCATGAAGCGGGCCACGGTCATGGGTCCGTCCTGGGCGATCTCCTGGACGACGAGGTCTTGGAGCGGGGTCACGGTGGCCGGGCAGCCCGAGGACGTCCCGGGTCAAGAAGCCCGCGCCTGCAGGAGGACCGGACGCAATCAGGTGAAGAGCACGTACAGCCCGAAGAGCGTGACGACGATCATGACCAGCGGGACGAAGGTGCGCCAGGCGATCCGCACGAACCGGCCGACCTTGAACCGGGCGCCCTCGTCGACCGCGGCGGCAGCCTCCTTGAGCACGAAGCCGGAGAAGACGACAGCCAGCAGGCCGCCCAGGGGTAGGGCGATGGTGGAGACCACCCGGTCCATGGCGGTCAGCGCAGGGCCCGAGAGGGCGGCGATGACGGCCGGCAGCATGGCGATCTCCCCGGCTAGGATCGTGGCCTTGCGGCGCGGGATGCCCAACCGGTCCACCATGTAGGTGACCGGCACCTCGAGCACGGCGATGGACGACGAGACCACCGCGAACATGAGCGCGACGAAGAACACAGCCTGGAGGATGACACCGACCGTGCCGCCGATGGCGGCGAAGGTGGCCGGAAGGGTGACGAAGAGGACGCTGAACGGGTTGACGCCCTCCCCGGTCACGGCCCCCTGGAACCCGGCGGAGAAGAGCAATGGGAACACCATGAGCCCGGCGAGCAAGGCGACCATGGTGTCCCCGATGGAGATGGTCACCGCGTCCTCGGGCATGTCCGAGCCAGGGTCGAGGTAGGAGCCGTAGGCCACCATGAACCCGATGCCGACACCCAAGCTGAAGAAGGCCTGACCCATGGCATCGACCACGGCCTGCATGGTCAGATCCTCGGGCCGTGGCGTCAGGAAGAACGACAAGCCGGCCCCGGCCCCCTCCTGGAAGAGCCCGTAGGCGGCCAAGCCCAACAGCAGGAAGAAGAGCGAGGGGATCAGGATCAGCCCAGCCCGTTCGATCCCGTCCTGGACCCCCATGGAGACCACGGTGACCACCAGGGCCATGACCAGGAAGCTGGCAAGCAGGGTCGAGGGGCCGTCGACGACCCCTTCGAAGAAGGTCACGGGGTCAGCCAGCGTCTGGAACTGGAGGACGTCGACCAGGTAGAGCAGGACCCAGCCGTTGAGCACGATGTAGTAGCCCAGGAAGACCAGGGCCGAGACGACGTAGAGCCCGCCGGCCAGCTTCCACCAGCCGCCGCCCAGCCGGTCGAAGGAGGTCACCGGGTCGGCCTTGCCCTTGCGGCCGATGACCATCTCGGCCAGGAAGGCCGGTAGGCCGATCAGGACGACGAGCAGGAGGTAGAGGAGCACGAAGACGGCCCCGCCGCTCTGGGCAGCGAAGGCCGGGAAGCGGACGACGTTGCCGAAGCCGACGGCACCGCCCACGGCGGCCAGGATGAAGCCTGCCCGAGTCCCCCACTGCTCTCGTTCGACGGCCACAGCCCGACACCGACCCTCCGGTGTAAGGCTGTTGGCT
>CAZBKU010000120.1:0-9244 GCA_964492585.1 uncultured Thermoplasmatales archaeon
CCGGGTCGACGCCATCGACCCCGCCCTTCGCCGACCTGGCCGCTTCGATCGCGAGCTGGAGATCGGTATCCCCGACCGGGACGGCCGCCACGAGATCCTCCAGATCCACACCCGGGGCGTGCCGCTGGACGACGAGGTGGATCTGACGGCCTTCGCCGAGCGGACCCACGGGTACGTGGGTGCCGACATCGCCTCGCTGTGTCGTGAGGCCGCCATGGGTGCGGTCCGGCGGATCCTGCCCAAGATCGACCTCGAGTCCGAGGAGATCCCGGCCGACGTGCTCGACGAGCTGGAGGTGACCCCCCAAGACCTGGAGGATGCCTTCGCCGAACTGACGCCGTCGGCCATGCGGGAGGTCGTCATCCAGACCCCCGACACCACCTGGGACGACGTCGGCGGGCTCGAGGACGCCAAGCAGGAGCTGGTCGAGGCTGTCGAATGGCCCCTGGCCTACGAGGGCCTCTACGATCACATGGGGGCCGAGGTCCCCAAGGGCGTACTCCTGCACGGTCCACCGGGCACCGGCAAGACGCTGATGGCCAAGGCGCTGGCCAACGAGGCCGGGGTCAACTTCATCAGCGTCAAAGGGCCCGAGCTGCTATCCAAGTGGGTCGGCGAGTCCGAGAAGGGCGTCCGCGAGATCTTCCGCAAGGCCCGGCAGGCCGCCCCGTGCGTCGTCTTCTTCGACGAGCTCGAGGCCTTGGCGCCGGCCCGGGGCAGCGGCCAGGGCGACGGCCGGGTCGGCGAGCGCGTGGTCAGCCAGTTCCTCACCGAGCTCGACGGCCTGGAGAGCCTCAAGGGTGTGGTCGTCGTCGCGTCGACCAACCGGATCGACCTGCTCGACGAGGCCCTGCTCAGACCTGGCCGCTTCGACCGCCTGGTCCAGGTCCCCGAACCGGGAACCGAGGCCCGGCGCAAGATCCTGGAGATCCACACCCGGGAGATCCCGTTGGCCGACGACGTGGACCTGACACCCTACGTGAAGCGCAGCGAGGGCTGGAGCGGTGCCGATCTGGCTGCCGTGGCCCACGAGGCCAGCATGCTGGCCATCCGCGGCTTCGTGCGAAGCGGGGCCGACCCCGAGGACGAGACGACCCTGGCCAAGGCCACCGTGACCCAGGACGACGTCGACCGCGCCTTCGAGAAGGTAGCCCACCGCTCCCGCGGCCCCCAGCAGGAGCCCGGCCGCGAGGTCAGCTAACCCCTTTCTTCGGTTGAGGCATCTATACCTCGCGGGCCTGCGAAGAAAGCGGTTGCGGAAAGAAACAGGCCCGCGAGCTCCCCATGCCTCAAGTGCTGGCCTGACGGCCAGCACGGTCAACGTCGACGCGCGCCACCCGATGTCGAACGCCGTGTTCGCCGCGGCGCCTGCGCCTCGCGGCCCAGCGCGATCCGGGGTGGCTGGAGGACCCGGCCCCGCGCGGGGCCGGGCCCCCGCCCCCGATCGATCAGGCGACCGGGCCAACAGCCTTGACCCCTCCATGCCATGCCAGCCCATGGAGACCCTGAGCACGCCGCCCGAGGCCTTCGAGGCGATCCCTGGCTTCGACCACGAGCCCAGCACGGTGACCGTCGAGGGCTTGGAGATGGCCTACGTCGATGTGGACGGGCCGGCCAACAGCCAGGAGACCTTCCTGTGCCTGCACGGCGAGCCGACCTGGTCGTTCCTCTACCGGCGGATGATCCCGACCCTGTCCGAAGTCGGCCGGGTCGTCGCACCGGACCTGATCGGCTTCGGTCGCTCGGAGAAACCGGCCGAGCTGGACGACCACACCTTCGATCTCCACCTGGAGAGCATCCGACGTTTCGTCGAGAAGACCGACCTCCAGGACGTCACCCTGGTCTGCCAGGACTGGGGCGGGATCCTGGGCCTGCCGACCGCCGCCGAGCTCGAGGATCGCTTCGCCCGCCTGGTCCCGATGAACACCGGCCTGCCCGGCCCGGCCTGGGAGATGCCCGAGGTCTGGCACCGGTTCAAGCGGTTCGTCGAGGAGAACGCCGACGTGCCCGTCGGGTTCCTGGTCAGCGAGGGCTGCGTGCGCCACCTACCCCAGGAGATCATCGATGTCTACGAGGCCCCGTTCCCGGACGCGTCCTACAAGGCCGGCGCCCAAGCCATGCCGCTGTTGGTCCCGATCGAGGAGGGCATGGACGGCGTCGACGAGATGGCCCGCGCCCAGAAAGCCCTGGCCGGCTGGGAGAAGCCCGCCTTCGTGCTCTTCTCCGACAGCGACCCGATCACCCGTCCGGCCCGCAAGCCCATGCGCGAGCTGTTACCTACAGCCAAGGACGAACCCGACGTCTGGATCGAGGACGCCGGCCATTTCCTCCAGGAGGACAAGGGCGTCGAGGTCGCCGAGCACATCGCAGCGTTCGCCGAGCGCCGGCCGCTGGGCTGACCGAGCCTTCGGCGTGGCAAACGCCAAGAGGCCAGCCTCCCATGGGCGCCCGGTGCCTGAGCGTATGATCAACGTCGAACCGATGGACGATGACGACCCCATGGCCTTCCGTGTCTCCGTCGAGGAGGGGGGCTCCACCTCCCAGCATGTGGTCACCATGGCCCGGGGGACCTACGACGAGCTGACCGGCGGCCAGGTCGAGCCCGCCGAGACCATCGAGGGCGCCTTCGAGTTCTTGCTGGACCGGGAGCCCAAGGAGCAGATCCTCGATCGGTTCGACGTGACGGTCATCTCCCGCTACTTCCCCGAGTTCGAGGAGGAGATCGGCGGGTACCTGGGCTGACGGTCATCGCTCGTAGGCGGCCCAGACCGGTGCCACCTCCATGGCGATGGCCGTGTCGTAGCTTGCAACGACCTCGTACGTGCCAGCGGTGAGGTTCTCGGCAGCGTACGGCGAGCCCGTGAACCAGAAGAAGCTGCCTTGGCCACCTGCCAGCCAGCCAAAGGCCAGGCACTCGATCTCGCAGTCGACCTCCGCGGTAGCCACGGGCCCCGAGGACGAGCGGATCTCGAACGTGGCCCCGTCGGTCACGACGCCGGGGAGCTGCCCGCCCTCCGCGCTGGTGATCCAGAGACCCGCGGCCAAGGGTTCGGACTCCCGTTCGATCTCGAAGGTGTACGACCCAGGTTGGGGCGGGAGCTGGCGGGCCTCGCCGGTCTCGAAGGCGATGGCCAGGGGCCGGAGCACGCCGTCGGCTGGCACCGGGCTGCCGTCCGGATCCAGCAGACGGACCAGGCTGGTCGTGTTGGACAGGATGACGTGCTCGCCGGAGCCCTGGACCAGGTAGACCGCCGGCCGGCCGGGCGCGGTCTCGTTGCGGCCGATCCGTGCATCCTGGGTCCCCCAGGCCGCCGAGGTCATCGGGGCCTGGCCAAGAGGTCGGAGCTCGACGGCAGCGGCCCCGGCAGGTACGTCGATGGCTACCGGCGTGGCTCGGGGTAGGACGTCGGGATCGACGGTCATGTTGACCTTCAACGTGTAAGCGGTCTCGGTGGCGGCGTTGGGTCTGTCGGCGTCGGCCACGACGGCCACCGGCCCGTCACCCACGGTGCCGACCACGGCCCGGACGCGTTGTTGACCCGACCCTGCCTCCTGCTCGAAGGTGTAGATCTGGGGAGCCCGTACGAAGACATCCATGGTCGCGACGTCGTCGGCCTCGTAGGTGATCGTGGCATCTAGGATGACCGGCACGCCCTCGGGGATCAGCTCGGTGATCTCATGCTCGCGCTCGTCGGCGTTGGCGACCTCTGGTGCCTGCTGACCGACGACGACCTCGTGGGGCGCGAAGGTTCCGTTGAACCAGGTGGTCGTCTGGGCCGGTTCGGCGTCGAAGGTGGCCACCGTCCCCACCATCTCAGAAGGCACCCTTCGTTCCGGTGTCTGCACGTCGGAACCCTGGGGGGCTGCCCCTGCACCACCGGTCGGTTCGAGGCTCGTCTCCTCCTGACCCCCCAGGCACCCGGCCAAGGGAGCAGCCAGCAAGACGATCAAGATCATCAAAGCGTGGCTCGGATCTCGCTTGGGTGCTCTCCCGCGCATCACCGACCCACTGGCCTGGCACCGTCATAACGCGTTTGGGACACGCGTCGACGGGTCCTCAGGCCCTTGGGCGATCCTGTAGCCGCTCAAGGACCTCCTCGCCCAGCGGGGTCAGGTGCAACCGCTTGGCGCGGCCCTCGACCTCGGCGTCGATGACGCCGACATCCGCCAGCCGGTCGACGTGGTGGGAGGCCGTGGACCGAGCCAGGCCGGCCTCGTCGGCCACCTGGGTGATGCTGGACCCGGGCGAGGTGGCCAGGGCCTCCATGATCCTCAGCGGACCCCCGGCCTTGACGGTGGCCAGGGCCTGACGTTCGGCTTGACCGGTCTCGCCCGGCCGGAAGTAGCAGCGGTGGCTCTCGGTCTTGTGCTCGCCGAGCATGCCCGCATCCTCCAGCTTGCGGAGGTGGTGGTCGAGGATCCCGTGCCCCATATCCAGGCGGCGGGCCAGCGCCCGGAAGTGGATGCCAGGTTCCTGGTCGACCAGGTCGAGGATGCGCTCCCGGTCGCCGTGCTCGAGGATCTCGCGTCGGGTGAGCCGGTTGTAGAGCCCGATGACGGCCAGCTTGAGCTGATGCCAGAACCGCCAGGCCACGGCGACCAGGCCGAGGACCGCTACCCCAGCGGCCAGCACCCAAGGGTCACTTGGAGATGGTCCTGAGGGTTCCACCGGGACCTGTAGGTGCATGCCCTGGGCCTCGTGGTGCTCGAGGTTGCACCAGAGGTAGAGTCCCTGGGCATCCTCTGGGATGGTGAGCTCGAGGGTGGCGTAGCGGCCAGGCAGAACCCCATCCTGGCCCGTGTGGGCGATCGAGACCCTCCCGGGCGTGTCACCGTCCTCAGCTCGGTCGGCCAGGTCGGCCACATGGAGCGTGTGACGCTCCCCGGCCCGGTTCTCGAGCGTGATCGTGATCCGATCCCCGGTAGCCAACCCCGACACGTTCCCCTGGCCTGGGACCAGGCACAGATCCTGCCCGCGGGGGCAACCCTCCTCCTGGGCGAAGACGACGAGATGGTGCGGCTGGCCCTCCTGTCCCGATACGCCGGGGACCCCGACGAGGATCGCCAGGGCCACCAGCGCGAGGGTGATGCGCCCCCGGCTTCCCATGGGCGTTCGAGCATGGTACGGTCACATGAAGTCATAGGTACACACGTCGACGGGTGATCGATCCCAGCCCAGCGAGCCTGGCCCCATCCGGTG
Organism: uncultured Thermoplasmatales archaeon; assembly: GCA_964492585.1. Taxonomy (GTDB): domain Archaea; phylum Thermoplasmatota; class SW-10-69-26; order SW-10-69-26; family SW-10-69-26; genus CAYXGD01. The sequence goes on from CAZBKU010000120.1 coordinate 5,201, forward strand.
ACAAACGGACGCCGGTGGGATCCCCCGATCAGGGTCCCCGGGCATAGGTTCACATAGAAGATACACCAGATACCGGTTCGAGCCCTAAGGCGGCGCATACGTCGAGCGAGCGGCGTGTTCGGTCCCCTCCGAACAGATAGACCCTCTTCAAGACCTTGGCCGACCCAACAAGGGCACGAGGCACCATGACCCACACCGACGTCCGGATGTCCAGGACCCCCTGGATCATCGCCCTCGTCGTCCTGAGCCTGACCACCGCCGGCGTCCCGGCCCTACCGGGCGCGGCCCAGATAAGCGACGGCCAAGACGCCGTCCTCCTGACCGGCCACCTTTACGATCAGGCCACCCAGGAGGCTCTTGTCAACGCGACCGTCGCGATCACGAACACCTACGACCAGGACCCCCACCACGACACACCCGACGGCGAGGTCAGGTACATCCGGCCGTCCGACCAGGGGGAGGCCACCCACGTGGTGACCACCGACGGGAACGGGACCTTCCAGATCGGTCTCCGGCACGGCTGGGTCCATCTCACCGTCGACGAGGCAGGCTACATGACGGTCTCGGCCTCCGGCGAGCTCCAGGAGGACACCGAGATCGATCTGCCGATGCGGGCCAGCCAGAGCGAGGGAGCCACGGTGACCGGCACGGTCACCTCCTCCGACGAGCGCCAGATCCGTCACGGGTGGGTCTCGATCCACCAGCACCACGAGACCCGATGCGATGGGGACGTCTGCTACGCCGAGGCCAGCGACACCGCTGTGGCTGAGGAGGAGCGCAAGGAGGGCCCGTTCTACATCCACTACCAGCCTCGCTACCAGAGCTACGACTCCGATCAGATCGCCGAGGATGGGACCTTCGAGCTACAGGTCCTCCCGGGCGAGTACCGGCTGCAAGCCTCGGCCCAGGACCACCTCGAGAGGACCCAGACCCTGACCCTCCAGACCGGTGAAACGCGCCAGGTCGATCTCGAGCTGCGAGCTGTGCCCGGGAACACGGTGACCGTGCGCGGCACCATCGTGGACGCCACGAGCGGCGATCCCATCGAGGACGCCCAGGTCAACGTCAACAACCAGCGCTGGGGCCACTGGAACAGCACCCGGACCGCCGAGGACGGCAGCTTCGAGCTTGCGACCAAGCCCGGCTACACGCTGATCACCGTCCACGCCGAGCGGTACTACTGGGTCCCCTGCGAGGCCCCCGAGATGACCGTCGAGGAGGACGGCAGCGATGGCGGCAGCGACCAGGCCGTCAGCTCGAGCATGCCGGCCCCCTGCGAGCAGCAGGAGCGCGACCGCGGTTACCTGAGCCGCTCGGCCAGCTTCGTCGGCCAGGACGGCCAGACGACGACCTTCGATGCCGAGCTCAAGCGGGCCCCCACGCCCGATGCCACCTTCCAGGGCTGGGTCATCAACACGACCAGCCAGCAAGGCATCGCCGACGCCCAGGTCTCCTTCTGGAACGAGGAGACCGGGAGCTGGGGTCAGGCCACCACGGACGAGGACGGCTCGTACACCATCGACGTGCGGGCCGGCTACTACACGGTCAACGTGTGGGCCGACGGCTACTTCCAGGGCGTCGCCAACGCCGAGATCGCCCCCGACGAGACCCAGACCCTGACCCTGGAGCTGCAACCCGGCCAGCCCCGGTGGGGCGATTGCTGCTACGCCTACGAACGGGCCGAGGCGACCGCCGATGGTCCGGTGATGGCCGAGGACAGCGCTGCCCCCAGCGATGGAGACGACGCCAGCGCCGACGGCGGCCAGCAGGGCGTCCGGGCCACCGGTGACCAGGACGCCAGCTTCCGTGGCAGCGGTGGCGGCCTGGGCCCCTACCCGGGCACCTCCGATGCCGGCTCACCCGAGGCGCCGGACCAGGGCACGCCCCTGCCCGGAGCCCTGGCCGTCCTTGCCCTGATGGGCCTAGGTGCTATGGCCCTGCAGACGTGGCGTGCCAGGCGCTGACCGTCCGGCTCAGCCTTCCGCCAAGCCGCGGGCCTTTGGATCGGCCGGGGTCCGTGCCCGGGGTCCCTGACCTAGGGATGACGGCTCCCGGCCCCGTCAGGATCCAGGTCTGGACGCAGAGCTCGTACGTGCTCTGTGTTCTAGGGCCCGGTGCTAACCTGACGGGGCCGCCGGCGCCCCGCCACCTCCATATAGCCCCGCTGCTTCATGCACCCACATGCCCGGCGAGGACGAGGGGGAGACAGCCAAGACGCCACGACTCCTCACCGGGGGCAACCCCCAGATCCCGAAGGGCGACGGCGATGCCCCGGTCCAGGCCTACGTCGAGGCCATGCCGGGGTGGAAACGCGACGTCGGGCGCCTCCTGGACACGCTCATCGAGAGCACCGTGCCGGATCTACGCAAGGCTGTGCGGTGGAACTCGGCCTTCTACGGCGCCCAAGGGCAGGGCTGGTTCCTCAGCTTCCGCTGCTTCACGCACTACATCAAAGTGAGCTTCTTCGACGGCGAGTCGCTGGATCCTCGACCGCCCATCGACGCCAAGGACGAGGACACGCGATACTTCCATATCCACGAGGACGACGAGCTCGATGAGGATCTCGTGACCCGTTGGATCCGGCAGGCCGCCGAACTGCCCGGGTGGGACCTGTAGGCCGGCGGCACCATAAGATCCGTGTCCCTGATGCCAGGCGGGGCGGTCAGCTCTCGACCGAGGGAGAAGCGGAGGAGCCGGCGATCAGCTCGTCGTAGGCGGCGTCCACGGCGGCCAAGGCCTTGCGGGTGACCAGGCGCTGGACCCCGTTCATGACCAGGCCGACCGGTTGGACGATGGCCCGGGCGATCTTGGCCGCCCGGCCCCAGGATCGCTTGGGGTCCCCGATGGCCGCGTGGTCGACGTGGGCCAGGGTATCGGCCAGGTGGTCCTCGACCTGGGTCACGGTCGTGTACGCCGCACCCATCTGACCTCTGGCGTGGGCATCGGAGTTGGCCACGAGCTTGTGCTCCCAGCCGTGCTCGGCCGCGGTCTTGATGAGCCGCTCGTTGGCATCGCCGGTCCCGTAGGAACCGTTGAGCTCGAGATGGTCGGCCTGGCGCATCAGCTCCAGGCTCCGGATGCCGGCGAACCCGTAGGGATGCGGGTGGATCACCGTCAGATCGTGCTCCCTGGTGTGGTCCAGGAGCTCGTCCAGCGTGAGCCCCCGCTCGGGGACCTGGTCGACGTGGTCGAAGTAGACCAAGACGTGGCCCGTGTCATCGCCTTGGGTCACGTGGTACTCGAGCCCGGTGTAGGCGGTCAGATCCCGGTGGGCCGCCAGGCGTTGGGTCGCCAGCGTCCCCCGGATGGCACCGTCGTAGGTGTAGTGGTCGGTCACGGCCACGGCATCGTAGCCGAGGTGGTCAGCCAGCTTGACGATGGCTTGCGGCGACATCATGCCGTCGAAGCGGGAGTAGCAAGAGTGGACGTGGAGGTCGATCCGGGCAGCCACTGGTACTATGTCTTATCCCCTGACATATAAGCGCTATCTCAAGGGAACAAGGATGACTCCGGACCATGGCCTGCCGGTCGGCCCGCAGGGTGGTCCGATGACCCTAGCTGAGATCTTCCAACCGGTCGGCCTGGGCGACCATGCGGGCGGCGAACCGGTCGGGATGGATGGCGGTGGCCAGCATCTCCAGGGCGTCGACCAGACTGGGCCCCGGCCGGGAGAAGAACCGGTCGGCGTCTGCCAGGTGCACCCGCCGATCGCGGACCGCGGGCAGGTCGGACCATCCCTCCCGCTCGGTCAACGAGCTGGCCTCTCGGCGCGTGGTGGGGATGTCGAAGCCACACGGCGCTAGGACCAGGACCTCGGGCCTAGCCTCGACGATGGCCTCCCAGTCGACGTAGGCCGAGGGCTGGTCTGGCTCGATGAGCACGGGACGCCCGCCGGCGATCTCGACCATCTCGGGGACCCAGTGCCCTGCGACCATGGGCGGATCCAGCCAGTCGAGGAGGAGAACGTTGGGCCGGTGGTCGGTGGTCTTGGCCAGCTCGCGGACATGCTCGACCCGGGTGCGCAGGCCTTCGACCAGGCCCTTG
>CAZBKU010000121.1:0-9168 GCA_964492585.1 uncultured Thermoplasmatales archaeon
CAGCGGGCCCGACTCGGCCCGGGCACCCCAGACGACCAACGAGACGATGGCGATCCAGGGCCCCGATAGCACCCAGTCGGTGACCATCGAGGCAGCCGAGGGCGCTTCAGCCACGGTCAACGTCTCAGCCAGCGGCGGGGACAGCCCCCTGGCCGTCGGGAACGTCAGGATCAGCATCACCGACGGGAACCAGACCCTCGACAGCGCCGAGGGGACGGTCCAGCCCAACCAGGACTTCACCGCGAGCTTCGAGCTGGAGGATCTCGAGGTGGACAGCTTCGATGTGGTGGCCCGTGGGAACGGGACCTTCGAGGTGTCGGTCGACGCGACGGTCGTCTACGACGACCATCCGTTCATCATCCTGACGTGGGAGGACTACGAGACCGACGGGATGGATGCGGCTCCGGGCTCCTGACCTGGGACCCTAGAGAGCGGTCCGGTCGGGCCCGTCGATGCCGGCCCGGGCCCGTTCACGCCTCGGCATCGGCCTCTTCCTGCGGGTCTCCGGGACCCCCGGGGAAGAAGACCGTGAACGTCGTGCCCTGGCCCTGCTCGCTCTCGTAGGAGACCTCGCCGTCGTGGGCATCGACGATGCGCTGGGTGATGGGCAGGCCCAGGCCCGCGTTGTCGCGGGTCGTGAAGAAGGGTTCGAACATCCGGTTCTCGACGTACCCGGTCAGCCCCTCGCCCTCGTCCTCGACGACCAGCTCGGCCCCGCCCTCGGCCGGCCGGGTGGTGACCCTCACGGTGCCGCCGTCGGGCATCGCCTCGGTCGCGTTGTTCAGCAGGTTCAGGACGACCTGTTGGACCTGACCCCGGTTCACCTCGATGGGCTCGGTCGCCTGGAGATCGGCGACGAGGTTGATCGTGCCCTGGTGGCTGACCCGGAAGAGATCGACGGCCTCCTGGACGGCCTCCTGGAGACCGATGGTCTCGCGTTCCTCCGGTCCGCTCTTGGTGAAGCGGCGGAGATCGCGGACCAGGCGGTCGATGTTGCTGATGCCTTCCATGGCCGAGACGCTGTGGTCGCCGACGTCCTCGACCAGCTCCTGGAGCTCGGGGTCCTCCCGGGCGGCCTGCTCGACGCGCTGACGGATCTGGAAGAGCGTGTTGGTGATGTAGGTGGTAGAGGTCCGGATCTGCTGGGCCATCCCGCTGACCAGGGCGCCAAGGGCCGAGAGCTTCTCGCTCATGGCGACCTCGCGGCGCAGGCTCTCGATCTCGCGGATGACCTCCTTGCGCTCGATGGCGTACCGGATCGATCGGGAGAGCGCGTCGCCGTCGACGTTGCCCTTGACAAGGTAGTCCTGGGCGCCTTCCTTCATGGCGGTGACCGCCTTGGACTCGTCGTCCAGGCCGGTGAGGACCACGATGGGGAGATCCGGGCTGTGCTCCTGGACCTTGACCAGGGTGTCTAGACCGGTGCTGTCCGGCAGGGAGAGGTCCAGCAGGATCACGTCGAACCGGGCGTTGGTCAGAGCTTCCAGGCCCTTGCCGAGCCGGTCGACCCACTCGATCTTGAACCGACCGTAGCGGGCTTCGTTGAACTCTTCCTGGATCAGGCGGGCGTCTCCAGGGTTATCCTCCACGAGGAGGACGTTGATCTGGCGGTCATCCATGGTGGTCACTTCGGGGGTAATCTTACGATGCTCAACCAGAACCTCTCGATGTACTTCACGACGTCGATGAACTTGTCAAGGTCGACCGGTTTGGTGATGTAGCAGTTGGCGTGCAGGTCGTAGGTCCGGATCACGTCCTGCTCGGCTTCAGAGGTCGTCAGGATCACGACAGGGATCCGCCGCAGGTCCTCGTCCTCCTTGATCTCGGCCAGGACCTCCCGGCCGTCCTTGCGGGGCAGGTTGAGGTCCAACAGGATGATGTCCGGCTTGGGAGCCTCGGTGTACCCCTCCTGGTGCCGCAGGAACGCCAGGGCCTCCTCACCGTCACCGACGACGCTAAGGTTGGTGGGCACCTTGCCCTCTTTGAGAGCCTCTTTGGTCAGGCGGACATCGCCGGGGTTGTCCTCGACCAAGAGGATCTCGATGCTATGTCCGTCGTTCATGACGCCCAAGGGGCCATTGCAGCCCAGGGGTAAAAGAACCCCTCGGCCTTTCCCCTGGGGCCCAAGCCCGGGTCATCGGCTGGCCTGGCGCCCGGTTTGGCCGGAGATGCGGCCTGCCAGCACGAGGGACGTTCCCGTGTGGATATATGTATAGGGCCAGGTGGAAAGCAACGGTGGACAGCATGCCGACGGTGACCGGTCCTGCGCATCGTTCGCCCTTGGCCGGGGACCCTGGCTGGCGTGAGCTCCGTGACGCGGCGTTCATCCTGATCGCCACCCGAGCCCGGCAGACCGGCACGCCGACCCTGGGCGATCAGGCCGACCAGCGCCTGGTCAAGCGGTTGATGGCCCTGGACCCTCCTGGGGACGCCGACGGCTACATGGCAGCCGCCCTGTGGGACCTCGGCGAGGATCTCGGCCGGCACGTGTACTCCAAACCGATCCTCGAGGACGACTTCGAGACAGCGATCCACGGCCTGTCCGAGGCCCTCGCGGCCAGCGGGCTTGGCCGCCTGACCCTCGAGCATCTGTTCCACCGGACCGCCGAGGTCGGGTACCACCCCCCGAAGGACCAGGACCCATCCCGAGGGTTCTATGCGTACGTCTACGGTTCGACGGTCGGTGCGCTGAGCCAGGCGTTCAACTGCGAGGTACGGTTGAAGGAAACGGGATCATTCGAGCTCGAGATCGTCCTCGGCACCGGGCGCGACGTCAACAGAGAGGCGGAACACTGTGGGTAACCGACAACAACAGATCGAACAACGGCTAGAGAGCATCCTCGACGAGCGCGAGGGTTTGCTGGGCATGGCCCTGGTGAGCCGGGACGGGATCCCGGTCCTCTCCCGCTTCACCCGGCAGTTCGACCAGCAGGCCTTCAGCATCCTGGTCGAGAGCGCCATGGTCGCCACGCTCACCGGCGCCGCCGAGGATGCCATGGACGAGCTCGAGGGCGGTCCCGTCCGGCGGGTCTCGGTCGAGACCGACGAGCTCCGCATGGTCGTCGTCGGCGCCAACGCCGACCTGCTCCTGGTCGCCATGACCGAGCACAGCATGCCGGTCACCGAGCTCAACGATCTCTTGGATACAGCGCTCGCGACCGTGGCCGACCTCGTCTAGGTGGGACGATGGCTGACGGGCTCCACACCGGTATCCCACCGCTCGACCGGATGCTGCCACCGGCCCCGGAGGGCACCTCTCTTCTCCTGGTCAACGAGCCCGGCGTCGAGGCCGAACCGTTCCTCTACCAGATAGCCGACAGCCACGCGTCGCAAGGCCGCGAGGTCGTCTACGTCACCACCACCCGGGCCCCCTCCAGCGTGCTCGAGGCCATGGACGAGCACGGGTACACCCTGGAGCCCGACGAGGCCCCGATCGTGTTCATCGACGTCTTCTCGCCGCTCCTAGGGGCCCAGGGCCAGGGCGATTACACGGTCCAGGACCCCAGCAACCTCAAACAGGTCTTCGAGGCCGTGGAACGCGCCGCCCGCGAGCACCCCGGTAGCATCCTCCTCATCGATTCCCTCTCCGGCCTGGCCGACAACGCCAGCCCGGACGCCCTGGTCGACGCTCTGCCGCTCCTGGAGGAAGCCCTCCACACGTTCGCGCTGAGCGCGTGCCTGTTCACCGACTGGCCCTACGGGGTCTCGATGACCCAGGTCGGCGCTGGCTTCGACAGCCTGGTCCGTCTGGGCGCCCTGGAGGAGCGCGTCACGTTCGGCCAGTTCTTCCAGGTCGAGCGCGCCGACTGGGCCGACACGGTCAGCGAGCAACGCCACCCGTACAAGGTCTACAAGCCCGGCGGTATCCACGTCTACATCCCCAAGATCGTGGTCACCGGCCCCTACAACGCCGGCAAGTCCACCTTCGTCCACGCGATCTCGGACACGGCCGTCAGCGTCGACCGGCTGGGTACCACCGTGGCCCTGGACCACGGGCACGTCACCCTCAACGGTGTCACCGCGGATATCTTCGGGACCCCCGGCCAGGCCCGGTTCGACCCGATCCTGCGCACCGTGGCCGGCCAAGCCTTGGGCGTGATCGTCCTGGTCGACGCCAGCAAGCCCGACACCCTCGGGCGCGCCCAGGAGCTCCTGGAGAAGACCGTGACCGCCGGGATCCCGGTGATCGTCGGCGCCAACAAACAGGACGCACCCGGTGCCCTGTCGGCAGACGAGGTCCGCCAGCGCCTGGACCCTCCGCCGCACGTCAAGGTCCTGGGCTGCGTGGGCCGTGACCCCGAGTCCGCCCTGGCCCTCTTGGAGACGATGAACGAGAGCATCGTGATGAGAGGCATGGGGAGCGACACGCCGGGGGTGGAAGCGTGAGCCGCGTGGCCACCGGGGTCACCCGGCTGGATGAGATCCTTGGAGGCGGGTTGCCTGAGCGCAGCGCCACCCTCGTCTACGGGCCCCCGTTCAGTGGGAAGGCCGTGCTGGCCTACCAGTTCCTCCTTCGCGGGCTCCAAGAGGGGACCCCGGCGGTGATGGTCACCACCGACACCTCTGCCTACAACCTGCGCGAGCGCTTGACCGAGATGGACTCCAACTACAAGCGCTATGAAGAGGAGGGCCTGGTCCACTTCGTCGACACCTACAGCAAGAGCATCGGCGCGGCAGACGATTTCAAGTTCGCCGAGTACGTCGACGGGCCCGTCAACCTCAACGCCGTGACCCTGGCGGCCAACAACGCCCAGCGTCGCTTCATCGGCGAGCACGGCGCCCACCGGCTGGTCTTCGACTCCGTCTCCACCCTGATGGCCTACACCAACGCCCAGACCGCCTTCCGCTTCTTCCAGATTCTTCTGGGGAAGGCCAAGATGGCGGGTGCCACCGCCATGCTCCTGCTCGAGGAAGGGATGCACCAGCCCAGCGAGGTCCAGATGATCAAACACCTCACCGAGGGCGTCATCGAGCTGAAGAAGGACGAGGGCCAGGGTCGCCTCCACCTCGAGGGCATGGACACGGAGGGGGACTACGGCTGGATCGATTACGAGTTCACGCGCAACCGGCTGGAGCTGACCGGCAGCATCTCGGCCGGACGTATCAAGTAGCGCCCTAGCGGCTCCGAGATCAACGGTTCTCCGGGCCCAAGGCCCCGGGACGATACGCAAACCCTTTTGAGACACGAAGGCTGGAAGGATGTCCTAGGGCCTCCCATGTCCTCCACCTCAGGGTACGGTTTCTCCCCGGTCTGCTCCCGGCGGCGGAGCCACCACCTGGCCCCCGACGATGAGGCTGTCACCGAGATCATCGGCTCGATCCTGATGGTGGCCATGACCGTCCTAGTCTCCATGGGGTTGGTCGCTCTGCTCGTCCTCTCGGATCCCGGACCCAACGACCCGCTGCATGCGACCCTGGCCATGGAGCTGGATCCCGGGGCCGACGGGGACTGGGCCACGGGCAACGAGCGCGTCCGCCTGGTCCACCAGGGCGGCGAGCCGATCCCCCTGTCGACCACCCGGATCACCCTGGAGATCGACGGCCAAGCCGAGACCTTCACCGACGGGACCGCTCCGGTCCTGGACCACACCGGGGAGACGGCCTTCGACGATGACCAGATGCGGATCGGGGAGGTCTGGGAGACACCCGACCGGCTCCTGCCCATGGGCCGCGAGGTCCATGTGAACCTCGTCACAACCCAGGGCGACGGGGCCGTGGCCTGGTCCTCCAGTGCCAGGATCGGGACGATCAACTGCGACACGGACGTGACCGCGCCGGTCGTCCAGACCTGGACCCAGACGCCCGACGACGTCACCACATCCACGACCGGCGACGTCACGGTGCGTGTGACCATCCTGGATGCGTGCGAGAACCTGGACACCAGCACCGACCCGCACCTCGAGTACCGGGTCAACGACGGGACCGATCCCGCGTTCACCGACACCGGCGACATGACCCCTCAGGGCAACGACCAGTGGGAAGCCGCGATCCCGGACCAGACCTGGTCGATCCACGTCGGCGAGGACCTGGAGTACAAGGTCACCGGCATGGCCGACACCGAGGGCAACACCGACGACAGCAACGTCCAGACCGACACGATCCAACTGGCCGGCACCGAGACCTACGTGACCACGCCCTTCATCGACAACACCGAGGACCCCTCGAAGGTCGGCGAGGCCACCAACGACGATGCGGCACGGTCGGCCGACGACGGCGGTGCCGAGGCCCGGCTTGAGGAGGGAGCCAACGGGACCATCTCCCCCACCCTGGTCGCTGACACCTACGATGCCCAAGCTGCCACGATCACCGGCAGCTTCACACCAGGAGACGAGGCCAGCGCCGCGGACGACACGTACGACAGCGCCACAGGCCCGTCACCGGACGCGATCCGCTACCCTCTGGCCAACGAGGCCGGCGCCCCGGGCACGGTGGTGAGCGTCGTCCTGAAGGCCGAGGTCCACGGCAACGACCGCGCCGACGCTTTCTACCTACGTCCCTGTTTGTCCGGGACCTGCGGGGACCAGAGCGGGGATCTCAACGCCCCCCTGACGGACGACACGATCGAGTACAACGTGACCACGCTCCGGCCCGGTGGCGGCGCCTGGTCGGTCTCGGACATCAGCGACCTGGAGATCGAGGTCGACGCATCCGGGTCCAGCCACCCAGTGTTCACCGCTGAGTACCACATCGACCACGTTTACGCCGAGGTCAAGTACCGGCCGGCCGGAGGCACGGCGTACAACATGAACATCCACGCCAGCGTGGATGGCCTCAGCGGCTCCACCCACGTCCTGGACCTCCGGTACCGCGCAAGCCAGGACACCTTCGAGCTTCACGTCTGGGACGGCAGCCAGTGGAACAAGCGCGCTGACCTGACGGCCAGCACCTCCACCCGGCTGACCTACACGTTGACCCCGACCGAGGTCGACAGCGGCACGGTCGAACTGCGCTTCATCGACTCGACGACCGGCACCTCCCAAGGGACGCTCTTCCTCGGGTACCTCCGGGTGGTGAGCCCATGACCCGCCGACCACGCCCGGTGACCTGGGGCGACGACGAGGGTGTCTCCGTCGTCATCGGTGCGATCCTGCTGACGGCCATCGTCCTGGGGTCGATCGTCATGGTCCAGCTGACCTACGTGCCGGTCTGGGAGCAGGACAACGAAGCCAAGCAGGCGATGGCGGCCATGGACGGCATGGCCAAGCTCAACGGCGACATCGCCACGAGCCTCCAGAACGACACCAAGACGACGCTCTCCAGTTCGATCGATCTGCAGCGGGAGTCCAACAACCCCCTGGCCGGGTCGACCTTCCCGCACCGGATGGTCTTCACGCCCGGGAACCACCAGCAAGCCGGGTTCTCGCTCTCGTCCCGCAACCTCCTGCAGCAGTCGGTCAACGGGACCACCCTGGCCGGGGTCAACGAATCCTGGAACGCGGTCTCCGGGACCCAGCTGATCGAGGATGCTACCGACGTGCTCAACTTCCGGATGAACATCACCGACGCCGATCCAGACGATGGGGATCGGTTGGTCGTCGAGATCATCGACGCCAAGGGCAAGGACGCCGGGACCCTCACAGCGTACTTCGAGGAGGACCCCCCGGACCTGAACCTCCACGTCAGGGTTCGGGCGCCCACGGACCCGCCCACGACCCTCTACGACAACCGCATCCTCTCGATCCATCAGGTCAACTGGGCCCCCGGCTACTACATCGACCTGCTCAACAACGACTACCGGTTCGACCGGCTGCTGGACGCTGCCAAGACGCCCTACACCGTGCACCTCGTCGAAGACCCCACCCAGGGCGAGTTCACCGTCACCTACGTCAAGGACGAAGGGAGCGGTAGCGTGATCGTCGGTGGTGGCGGGGTCGCCGTCCAGGACTTCAGCCGGAACCTGAGACCCGGTAGCCTGGCCTACGAGAGCGACAACGCCCACTACCCCGACCAGGAGATCATCCTGGAGAACGGGGCGGTCATCCTATCCCAACGGGATGGGAACGTGTTCCGGGTCAACCCGCCGATCAGCGTGGCCGACGTCGGGGGGACCACCAAGATGACGATCAACCTGCCCGTCCTGACCGGGGACGCCACCACGTTCACAGGGAGCCCATCCGCGGTGGTCCAGACCGTCGCGACCAAGAGCGAGCGCCTGGTCGGCATCGCTGGGACGCTCAACCTGACGATCCCGACCCAGTTCCCTGGCCTCTGGGCCGATCACTTGGAGAAGAGGTTCAAGGCCGCCGGGCTGGATCCCGTGCTCCGGGAACCCAACGCGCCGACGTGCGATCTCAAGGACGACCCCGGCTGCTACCAGGTCCACATCTTCGAGGACGCTGGCGCCGACCGGGTGGTGCTCAGCGTGGCCGGCACGACCCCCGAAGGTGCTGGACCGGCCAACCCGGTCTACGATGTCTCGGTCACCCTGATCCAGGCCCACGTCAACGTGGAGGTGCGAACCTGATGCTTCGATCCCAGCCCCTGGTCCGCAAAGGCCTAGCCCTGTCTCTCAAATACCCCGGAGACGCGAGGAGGACCTGAGGATGAGCTGGTTCGGTCGGGACAAGGAAGAAGAGGCCCCCGACGAGGAGGAGGTGGATCAGACCACCCCCGAGGAGGCCCAGGAGCCCGCTGAGCACCGAAAGGAGCAAGAGGCCGCCGACCAGCTCTCCGCCCCCCCGACGCCTGGGGACCAGGACGCAGAGGAGCCCCGCGGCACCCCGGGCCGCATCGCGCCGCAGGACGACGCTGACGAGTGGGCCGTGTACACGTCCATCGACGAGGACGCCGGAGAGGAGCCAGCGACGGCCCGACACCGCGAGGGCCCCGACCAGGGACGCCCCGATGACGCCCTGCCGTACGCCGAGCCCGAGCCTCTCCAGGCCGTGGAGGACGAGCCGGTCGACCTCGACCACCGGGAGGCGGAGCACGACGAGGCCGAGCCTCCCGGAGCCCGGGAGGACCGCGATGACGAGGGAGAGACCGCTGACGAAGAGGTCCCTGACAGCGATCTCGACCCCCGCGAGGCGGAGGTCGACGAGGCAGAGGTGGCAGCGGTGGAGGCCGAGGCAGGCCAGGACACCCCGACAGGACCCGTCAGCTCGGACAAGCAGACCCGTCACCTGCTCAAGGCCATGAAGAAGCAGCAGGAGCTCCGCGCCGAGCAGG
>CAZBKU010000122.1:0-3984 GCA_964492585.1 uncultured Thermoplasmatales archaeon
GGAGGCCTGCACCCGGGCCTTGCGACGGGGTGTCGAGCTCGGGGCCGACCTGATCGACACCGCCGAGATGTACGGGTCCGGCCAGGTCGAGGCCCTGGTCGGGCGCGCTCTCGACGGGATCCGCGACGACGTGTTCCTGGTGAGCAAGGTCCTGCCCTCCAACGCTTCGCGGGAGGGGACCGTGGAGGCCTGCCGGGCTTCCCTGGAGCGGTTGGGCACCGACCACCTGGACCTCTACCTCTTGCACTGGCCCTCCCAGCATCCCCTCAAGGAGACCATGGCGGCCTTCCGGGAGCTGGTCGAGGAGGGCCTGACCCGGTACGTCGGCGTCAGCAACCTCTCGCTGGCGGCCGTCGACGAGGCCCAAGCCGCCCTCGGGGAGGACATCCCGCTGGTCACCGACCAGGTGCTCTACTGGCTCGGGGCCAGGAACGTCGAGAACGAGCTGCTGCCGGGGCTGGCCAAGCGTGGCCGGACCCTGATGGCCTACTCGCCCTTCGGCAGCGGGCGCCTTCCCGGGCCCGGCGCCAAGCGCGGCCAGGTTCTCCAGGCGGTGGCCGACCGTCACGGTGCCACCCGGCACCAGGTCGCCCTGGCCTGGGTCCTCCGGCACGACAACGTCCTGGCGATCCCCAAGGCCAGCCAGGCCCAGCACGTCGAAGAGAACGTCGCCGCCATCGAGGTCGATCTGACGGATGACGATCTCTCCGATCTGGATGCCGTGTTCGAGCGGGGTCCCGGCACCCGCCTGGAGATGCTCTGAGGGGCGCTAGCCGCGAGGTCGCCGGAAGACCACGGCAGTGGCCATCAGGGCGGCAGCGATGATGACCGCGCCGGGACCGGGTGAGCCGTTGGTCCCGCCTTGGCCACCGGGGCCAGACGGTCCCTCCATACCGGCCGTGGAGGCGCACGTGTACTCCGTGAGGTTCAGCGTGAAGGTCTGCTGGCCCTGGGAGGTCTCGAGCTTGACTGGACCGCAGGCACGCGGCGCGTACCACTGGGTGGTGCTGTCCTCATCGCTATCCTTGGTCTGGTTGGAGATGACCAGGGTCTCGAAGGTCCCAGCGGGGACCGTGACCGTCTCCTCCCGGAGGATGTGGAAGTCGCGCTGCTGCCGGCGCTCTTGGGATCGGTTGCCCTGTTGGGTGGTGGCGTTGCAGTCCTGGGTCCAGCTGTCGCCGACGTTCATGGGCCACTGGAAGCTCGGGCAGGGCTCGTCGTAGGTGGTCGTCTGGGAGAACTCCTGGGGACCGCTGGGCGTGCCGGTGATGGTGACGTTGTTGGTCGTCTTCACCATGGCATGCTCGTCGGTCGTCATCCACTGGGTCGAGTTGGACCACTGGGTGAAGCTCTGCTGCCCGGAGCCTCCCCGGGTGACCCGCTCGGTCTCCATGACCAACGTGTCGTAGGGGGTGCCGTTGACGGTGATCTCCTCGGTCCCTGCGTACACGGTGGTCTGGGTGATCGTGAAGGTCCCCCGTTGGGTGGTGACCTCGGCCTCGCGGACCCACCGGTCACCATCCTGGTGCTCCGGCGGGGCCTCGTCGGTCAGGGCGCCGGCCAGCGGGGCGGCGATCGAGAGGGCAAGCAGCATCGACAGCGCGATGGCAGGGCGCATCGTCTCAGGCCTGCCAGGGCCCTCTGCCCTAAGAACCCTGGTTGTTCGACCCGGACCACACCAGGATGGCTAGGGGGCAGCCCCGACCCTGTAACGTTAACCACGGAGGCACGGAGACCACAGAGGGGACCGGACAGGTCGTCTTGGAGGCCCTGTAACCTCTGTGGTGCCGGGGGGGGAACTTACCATGACAGCGCCGGCAACCCCGGGCGCGGGAGTTATCAACGAGGGTCCCACATCGTAGGGTGGTGTTCGACGACCGGACCCTGAAGAAGTGGTTCGCCCTGGAGGGGCACCGGCTCAACGAGGGGCTGGTGCGTTCGCCTCGCCCGATCGCCGAGCTGCTCGAGCAGGAGGAGCCCTCCCTCGAGACCAAGACGGGGGGCGAGCACATCTTCGAACGGGAGACCGTCGAGCGGTTCGCCGAGGGCCTCTCACCTCTTATCCGATCGTCGATCAAGCTGCCGATCACCATCTACCTCTCACACCAGACCCAGCACGACGGCTACATCCAGGATAGGCACGCGATCCGTGCCCTCGAGCAGCTCGAGCTGGTGGACACCGAGCCCCGGGACGGCAAGCTGTGGATGGGCCGGCCGTTGGCCTACGAGTTGACCAAGGCCTGGCCAACGATCTTCCAGTTCTGCCGGGTGTGAGCCCCTGGGGTCACCCCGCCTGCACGCCCACACCCATCTGACCCTGGAAGTTGGAGAACCGCAGCTGGATCGTCCACGCCCCGGGCGTCCCACTGTCGGTCGTGGCCGAGGACGCGCCTTGCCCCATGCCGCCGATCGACCGCTGGAGCACGGTCGTGCCGTCGGCATCCTGGATCGTCAGGGTCACGTCCCCGGTGCCTTGGAACCCCCAGGTGGCCTCGGCGCTGCCCTGGGTGTTCTCCCAGGTCCAGGTCTTGGTGTCGCTCATCACGGACGCCTGGGTGCCGTAGGCGAAGCTGTCGGTCTCGTTGCAGGCACCCTCCTGGCCGGACCCGCCGGACATGGTCCCTTGGTTGAACTCACAGCCGCTGTCGACGCAGCCCGCCAGGAACCCCGTGGTCACAAGCAGGGCTGCGATCGTGATCGTGAACCTCCGCGTCGTCATGGTTGCCCCAGCCACAGCTATCCCCGATGGGTATAAGAAAACCTTCGCCGAGACGGTGAACGATCGGACGCACACCCTGCCCCAACCCTCTTCCCCGACCAGCCCTCTGCCCGGCTGACACCCATGCCGCCTGCCGAGACCACCGCTCAAGAGCTCGTCGAGATGGAGCTAGCCCCCCGCCGAGCCCGCACGAGGCTCCGGGACGCGATCCTGGACGCCCTACAGAACATGGAGGATGAGGAGGGGATGACCCGCCGGGAGGCCCTGGACCAGCTGTTCCCGGACATCGTCCTGGAGCAGCATCCCCTCGAGGTCCTGGTCACCAGCCTGCTCTCCGGGTCCAACGTGCTGATCCTGGGCCCGCCGGGCAGCGGGAAGACCACGGTGGCCAAGGAGGTCTGGGACCTCTACGACAAGGAGCTGTTCGCCGTGTCAGGCTGCCCGGTCAACGACGATCCGTTCAGCCTGATCGACCCGGGCTTCGCCCACCAGGTACCAGCCTGCCCCTACTGCAAGGCCACCTACGGGGACGTCGAGCACGAGGACGTCGGCGAGTTCGATCCCGAGCAGGTCGACCCCAGCGACGTGCCGGTGCGCCGTCTGAAACTGCGCGAAGGCCACGGCTTCGCCCGGGTCCAGGGCAGCCCCGAGGTCTTCCCCGATAACCTGACCGGCAGCGTGAACTTGTCCCGGCTCGAGGAGATCGGCGACCCGACCAGCCCGCTGGTCCTCGAACCGGGCAAGGTGCTCCAAGCCCACCGGGGCGTGTTGCTGGTCGACGAGGTCGGCAAGCTGCCCCGGGGGACCCAGAACGTGCTCCTGCAGGCTCTCCAGGAGGCCATCGTGAGCCCGGCCAAGACCCGGGAGACCTTCCCGGCCGACATGGTGGCGGTCTGCACCAGCAACCTGGCCGATCTGGGCAACATCACCGAGCCGCTCAACGACCGTCTCAGCAACGTCCACACGCCCTTCCCCGAGGACGCCCCCTCCAACCGCCGGATCGTCGACCTGGGCGTGGCCAAGCACGACGAGGCCATGCACGTGCCCGGCCCCTACCGTGAGGCTGCCGTGCGCCTGGTGATGCGCTGGCGGGACCGGATGAACGGTGGCCGGGACCTCAGCGAGGTCGGCTCCAACCGGACCCTGATCGACATCGTCCAGCGGGCCGGCTCGTACGCCCTGTTGGCCGGGGATCCCCAGGTCGACGCCGAGGATCTGCGCCGGGGCGCCCTGGATGCCCTGTCCGGCCGGATCCGGGCCCGGAG
>CAZBKU010000122.1:3994-9096 GCA_964492585.1 uncultured Thermoplasmatales archaeon
CGGAGCGCCGACGGGTTCGACGAGAACCGTCGCCTGGTCGAGTCGTTCGTCGAGGAGCACTGGCGGCCGGCCGGCCGGGAGGGCGCCGAGGCCTACTGGTGCCGGTTCTTCGAGGGCGAGCTCAACGCCGACGAGAGCGAGGCCCGGCGGCTGGTGCAAGGCGTCCGGGAAGCCATCGAGCAGCACCAGGGCGACCCCGAGGCGATGCAGCGGGCCATGCGGGCCCACGGCGGCGACGAGCACGTGCGGCGCTTTGCCCGGTTCGTCGAAGACGAGGAGGGCCTGGACCGCGAGAAGACCGCTCGGACCCTGCCCGAGGTGTTCGGCGCCCTGGAGGCCTTCGGGGTCTTCGAGGAGCGGTGACCCGTGAGCCGTATCTCCCTGCCGGACTGCTCCCGCCAACGCCGTGAGCGGCTGCTCTCCAAGCGCCAGCGTCGGGAGGCGATCCGGGCCCTGGCCAGCGGCGGCGAGGAGGGCCTGGAAGCCTGGCTGGAGGCCGAGGCCCAACGCGACCCGGAGATCCGGGAGCGCGTGGCCGCCCAGCGACAGCGCCTGGAGCGTCAGGCCAAGCGGGAGAAGCGCCGCATCGAGACCGAGGCGCGGGAAGGCCAGGAGGCCATCGAGGACACCTGGGAGGCCGAGCGTCAGCGCCTGGCCGAGCAACGCGAGGCCTTGATGGATCGCTTGGAGGCGACCCGGTCCAGCGGTGCCTCCACCGAGGCCCTGACCCGGCGTTCCGATGTGCTCCGGGCGGCGGTCGGCAGCCAGGGCGACCAAGAACCCCCAGGTGTCTTGGACCGGGTCAAACGGACGCTCTTGCGTGTCTGGCTGTGGATCGTGGGTCTCTGGAGCCGCTTCGTGCGATGGTTGCGCGGTCAAGACCCCGAGACGCCACGCACGGCCACGATCGAGCTGCCAGACGGGCACACCCTGGACCTGCCCTCCTTGCTGGCCGGCAACCCGGAGCTCCGGGTCGAGGTCCGCCAGCGGATGACCGGCGAGGGCATCACCGGGCGCCTCAGGGCCCTCTGGCAGCGGCTCATCGGCCGGGAGGACTACGTCGAGGTCGCCGAGAAGCTCATGCGCGAGGAGCTCGAGTCGGCCCGGCAGGCCGTCGAGGCCGAGCAGGAGACCGAGGTCGAGGAGCTCGAGACCAAGGTCGAGAGTCTGGAGAAGGAGCGCCGCAAGGTCGACCGGGAGCACAAGGACGACCTCGAGGAGCTCCAGGCCCGGCGCCAGGAGCGTCTCGAGGAGCTCGAGGAGCAGGTCGAGGTGGGCCCCTACCGAGCTGTCGCCGAGAGCGTCGAGGAGGAGCTGGCCAAGGCCGGCCTGGTGGATGAGGAAGGTCGACCCACCCAGTCGGCCCTCGAGCACCTGGCCAACATGGTCTACGAGGAGACCCGGCGCGCGCTACCTCACGGTGGCCAGGTCCGGGCCGGGACCTTCGCCGGCGCTCAGGAGGCCTACGAGAAGCAACCGATGCGCAGCCTCAACGAGCGCGGTGCCATGGACCTGGTCAGCACCGTGGTCCGGGCCCGGCAGAACCACCCGCACGTGCGCCACATCTACGACGACGACGTGCTGGTCCACCGGGAGATCCGGGCCGACACCACCCACGTGGTCTTGATCCTGGATCGCAGCGGCTCCATGGAGGAGAAGGGCCGGTTCGAGGCGGCCAAGCGGGCCTGCCTGGTCATGTACAAGGCCGTCCAGGACCACGATCCCTCCAACCGGATCGACGTGCTCACCATGTCCACCGACGTCGAGCGCGTGGACCTGGCCGGCGCCTGGAACGCCGAGCTGGGCGGGTTCACCAACCACCCCCTGGCCATCCAGAAGGCCCACCGCCTGCTCGAGGCTGGCGGGGCCGACCGCAAGCTGGTCTACCTGGTCACCGACGGGCTACCCGAGGCCTACCCGACCCCGGATGGCAACACGGTCGACAAGCCCGATGTCTGCCTGCCGCATGCCACCCGGGCGGCCCGGGACATGGCCGAGCAGACCGGTGCCCGGCTGGTGGTCATCCAGCTGGAGACCGAGGATCCGATGTTCCTGGAGGCTGCCGGGGAGATCGCCGAGGCCGCCGGTGGGCACGTCGAGGCCCTGCGGCCGGAGAAGCTGACCGAGGAGGTCCTGTTGGACTTCGAGGCGGCGGCCGGAAGCGGGTGAACCGCCAGACCCGCCGGCAAGGAGCTCCCGAGGCCTCGACGGCTGGGCTCGCCGGGCGGTGTCGGTCCACACCTAAGGTCCAAGCAGGTCGCCGAGCCCGTCGATGGCGTCCAGCCCGTAGACGACGCCCGTCAGGGTGCTGAAGAAGTCGAGCCCGACCCGATCGAGCTCGTAGCGGTGGAGGCCCGGCCCGGTCGTGTCACGGATGCGGTGGGAGCCCGTGGCATCCAGGTCGTAGGTCGTGGTGCCGTCAGGGGTGGTCCGGTCCAGTTGGCCGACCTGGGCGTGGTCCTGGTACTCGCGCCAGGACACCCGGCTGTGGACCGCGGAGGTGGTGAACGATCGCTCGACGCTGTCGCCCACGGAGGCTCCTAGGACCAGGCTCGCGAAGGCCCCGGCGCCATCCTGCATCGACTGGCCGTTGAAGGTGAGCAGCTCGTGGCTGGCCTGGGTGGCCGTCACCTCGAAGGGGGCCTGGCAGGTGACCGTGACACCGAGGGCCTGGTAGCCGAGGTCGCCGGGCTCCTCGCCGGTGCTGTGCAGGTCGAGGCCGCCGACGGTGAAGACCAGCGTCCCGGCGGGCATGGGACCGCTGACCGAGCTGGTCGAGCCCCACTCACCAGCCGGGAGCAGGGTGGCCTGCCCGGCGACGTCGATGCCGGGCCTGGTGTCGATCGGCCCCAGGTGGGCACTGTAGCTTGGCATCACGCTGGTCACGCCGGAGCCGAGGACCTCGGTCCCGTGTTCAAGGTACATCAAGCTCAGCGGTCCGCCCTGGGGGTGGACCGAGCCGCCCATCCGCACCTCGAAGCTGCACTCGGCAGGCGAGGAGAGGTCCACGGTCAGGGCGACGGCCGTGTCCCCGAGGGCCTGGCGCGTGCCCCAGTCCTCGGTGGTGGTCCCTTGGCCGGCGGCAGCCGGGGCGGTGGTCACGAGCAAGGCTACCGCGAGGACGAGCGCCTCCCAAGCGCGCATGGGTCCCCCACGGGCTGGCGTGCGATAAGGCTGCCGGCGCCCCTGCTCGGCGGCCAGGGCTGCGCGCGAGGGGGCACGCCTGCGTCCCTAGGTCCTCAGGTCCTCTGGATGAGCTCAACCCAGTTCCCGTCCACATCCTTGACGAAGGCGATCTTGGACCCGGTGGACAGCTCGAAGGGCTCCATGGCCTCCTCGACCCCGGCGGTCATCAGCTCGTCCCACAGCTCGCCCAGGTCCCGGTCGGTGACCAGGGCGACGTGGTCGAAGTTGGACCCGTCGGTGTAGTCCTCGGCATCCCAGTCGCGCCAGTGGGTCAGCTCGAGCTTCATCTGGTCCTCGCCGTAGCCGACGAAGGCGATCTCGGCGTTGTTCTCCGGGATCTCCTTCCGGGAGAGCAGCTTCATGCCGAAGTGATCCTGGTAGAACTCGACGGAGGCATCCATGTCGCGGACGTTCAGGCAGCAGTGGTCCAGGCGGAAGGTCATGGTGGACGGGCAGCTGGATGCCGGTTGAAGGGCTTGACGGTGGTGGCCAACAGCCTGATAAGCCACCGGGCCCTGTCCACGCCCATGTCCCACCACCCGGGCACCACCGTCGAGCACAGCGGCAGCCCCTTCCACTGGGTCAACGGGGACGGGCTCTCCCTGCGTCTCCAGGTCTTCCTGACCGTCCGCAACGCCGAGGACGAGGTCGCTCTGGTCCAGCTGGAGAAGCCACCGGGGCACTGGTGGCTGCCTGCCGAGACCCTGCGTCCCAACGAGCCGGTCCACGACGCCGCCACGCGGGTCAGCGAGACCTGGTTCGGCGTCGACCTGGACCCCGAGCTCGCCGAGATCATCAACTTCAGCGCCGAGGAGGAGGGCGAGCCCTGGTACCACCTCTTCGTCTTCGAGGCTCGCGGCGAGATGGAGGACTTCGATCTTCCCGGCGACACCGTCGAGGTCCGGTTCCTGGAGCCGGGCGAGGCGATCGCGCCCTTCGCCATGGGGCACGCGGAGGTCTGGCCCAAGCTGGGCGAGGCTGCCAAGCGGGTTTGACGCCCACGTCAGACGAACGTTCGACCGCTCGATATTCTATGAGTGGTCGAACGTTCGGTTTTCTTCCTTCTCTCACCAGCTACGACCGAAATAAGATGGAAAAAGTGAAATAACGTTCGTCCAGGTTCCTTGTTGCCGAACGTACGTTCGGCGGGTGGGAGAAACATCGAACGCACGACGCCTTCATCCCGGTTCGTACCCCAATACGTTCTGCTCTTGACCGTCTTGACGGCCACCCCTGCCGCCGCCCAGTCGTCGATCGAGGAGGTGGCCGCCAGCATGGACACCCTCTGGGTGGTGCTCGCTGCCGCCCTGGTGTTCCTGATGCAGGGCGGGTTCGCCCTGCTCGGCGCTGGTGCGCTTCGCGGGAAGAACGTGGTCAACTACCTGACCAAGAGCATCATGGACGTCGGCTTCGGCGCCCTGGCGTTCTTCGCCGTGGGCTTCGGGATCATGTTCGGGGCCGGCAACGGCCTGATCGGCCTGTCCGACGTCGGCCTGGGCGCCGGCATGCCCGACGGGGGCACGCTGGTCTTCTTCCTCTTCCAGGTCATGTTCGCAGCCACGGCGGCCACCATCGTGGCCGGCGCCGTGGCCGAGCGCATGAAGATCAAGGCCTACGTCATCTACAGCATCGTCATCACGGCCCTGCTCTACCCGGTGTACGGCCACTGGGTCTGGGGCGGCGGCCTCCTAGCCTCGCTACCCTTCGGTGCCGGCGCGGTCGACTTCGCCGGCAGTGGCGTCGTCCACGGGATCGGCGGCCTGCTGGCCCTCGTGGCCGCGGCGCTCTTGGGTCCACGGATCGGCCGGTACGACGAGGATGGCACGCCCAACGCCATGCCGGGCAACAACATGCCCTACGTGGTCCTGGGCACGGTGCTCCTGTTCTTCGGCTGGTTCGGCTTCAACGGCGGCTCG
>CAZBKU010000123.1:0-9055 GCA_964492585.1 uncultured Thermoplasmatales archaeon
CTACACGCTCCAAGCGGTCGGCCTGAACACGACCGAGGGCGCCGAGATCGCCAACACCACGTTCACCGTCGAGGCCGTGAGCCCCGACGACGGCGACGGCGATGACGGCGGCGATGGTGGCGGCTTCACCACCGTCCCGACCAGCGACTACGAGGTCACCTGCGAGACCGCCAGCTGCACCCTGACCTACCGGCCCACCGGGCTCTCCGGCGGCCAGACGGTCACCTACAAGGTCGACGCAGAGGTCACCGACGAGGACACCAACTCGAACCAGACCGTGATCGTCATCGACGACCTGGACCCCGACCCCGAGATCACCGTCGGGGAGCCAAGCGTCGGCAACGACCCCGCGCGCGTCTCGCCCAGCACCGTGATCGAGGTTTCCGCCGGCGACAACACCGGCGTGGCCGACCTGCTGGTCACCGGCATCGTCGACGGCGAGGAGATAGGCTCGACGACCATCAGCGGCGAGGACGGCGAGATCGTGCCCTCCGACCTGGGCATCTCCAGCGACGGCCCAGCCACCCTGCGCTTGACCGCCACCGACATCGCCGGCAACCGGGCCAACACCACCACCGACATCCTGCTCGACGCCCAGGGGCCAAGCCTTGAGGACCTTGAGACCACTCGCGACGGTGGCGCGCTCAACGTCCGCGTCACGGCCGAGGACGACGCTGGCGTCGAGAGCGTCACCCTGTTCTTCCAGCGCCCCGGCGACGACGGCTTCACGACCAGCGTGATGCAGGCCGGCGGCGGTGGCGACCGGTACGCCACCAGTGTCGACGAGGTCGGCGACACCGGGAACTTCCGGTACTACCTGCGAGCGACCGACCGCGTGGACAACCAGGCCACGCTCGGCAGCGAGGGCAACCCGCGAAGCGTCGAGCTTGGCGATGTGCCCGAGGACACCAACCGCGCCCCCGAGATCACGATCACGAACCCCTCCGACGGCGACCGGGTCTCCGGGGAGATCACCGTCTCCTGGGAGGTCACCGATGCCGACGGCGACAGCGTCACCGTCGAGCGCGTCCGCGCCAACCCGGCCACGGGCGAGGCCGTGAGCCTGACGATCGCCGACGGGTCGGCCACCCTGGACACGACCCAGATGGCCGAGGGCGCCACCACGATCACCGTGGAGGCCACCGACGGGATCGCCACCGGTATGAGCTCGGTCCAGGTCATCGTTGACAACGTGCCCAGCTTGGACACCTGCCCCGACCAGGACGAGGACGAGGCGTTCACGGCCGGCGATGATCGCGTGATCTGCTTCGAGTTGGAGACCGAGGACGACGTGGTCGAGCTCACCTTCCAGCTCCTGAACAACGGCGACGTGGTCGCCGAACAGAGCCTCGAACCCAACCCCGATGGCACCTACGAGGTCACCGTGGACATCCCCGAGGAGGGCGTGTACACGCCCAGGGTCACCAAGACCTACGAGGACGGCAGCACCGAGGAGGTCACCTTCGAGGCCCAGAGCTTCGGGGCCTTCGACGGGATCACCCGGCCCACGGGCCGGTTCATCGCCGTGGTCCTCCTGGCCGTCGCGGTCCTCTCGGTGGCCGGCTACGCGGCCTTCGGGAGGTGGAACTGATGGCAGGCGGCTACGCCAGCCAGGGCACCTGGACCCCTGATGTGCGAGAGTGGGAGGCCTGGCAGCGCCGCCAGGCCTCGCTGGCCGTGCTCGGCGTGGCCGCCGTGTCCCTGCTGGCTGCGGTGGTCTTCTACGTGCTCGGCGGCACGGCGGCCGTCTGGACCGTGACCGTGGTCTTGGTGGCGTTGATCGTGCTCCTGCTGGTAGAGGCCGTCATCGTGGCCACCGGGGTGGCCACCGAGACCGGCAGCGGGCCAACCTGGCTGCGAGCCGGGACCGCGGCGACCGCCGGTCAGGCGATGCATGCCGGCGGGCCGCCGGCCGACGAGGACGAGGCCCGGCCGGTGGCGGAGATCGACCTCCGGTGCCCCGAGTGTGGTGGGACGTTCACCGAGCAGGACACAGGCGAGCGTCCGTTGCCCATCCAGTGCCCCCACTGCGGGGTCCAGGGCAAGGCGGACATCGGGGCAGAGCCAGAGACTCACGCCCATACCGAGGACGATATAGCGGAGCGGGACGCACCGGTGTCCGGCGGGATCGGCGACGAGCCCCTGCCCGGCCTCGAGGACGAACCGGCCGAGGACCTGCCGGTCGTCACGCTCAAGTGCCCGGCGTGCGACACCAGGTTCGAAACCGAGGACACCGGTGAACGGCCGCTGAAGACGACGTGCAGTGGGTGTGGACGTAAGGGGAAGCTCCGTTAACCGCGATACCTCAGTGTGACGTCTGGCTCGGAGCTCTCGGGGTCAGCTTTGTCATCCTACCGCTTGCTTGCGGTGGCCGTGGCCACCCAACTGGCCAGCAGGGTTAGGCCGACCACGGCCGTGAGCCACGTCGCCACGGCGGTCACACCGATGGCCTGGTCGATGACGAAGCCCGTGATCTCGTCGGTGAGGACGGCCATGGTCCGGGTGTTGAACTCCGGGACCCACCGGGCCAGGAACCGGGGCAAGAGAAGGGGGACGGCGACCAGGGAGACGATGGTCGCAGCGCCCGCACGTACCATCATGAACTCGTCAGCCACCAGGACCTGCATCGCTCGTCGGCGGTCAGGAGACACCGTGTCCAAGCCGGGGGACGATGGGCTTTGAACCCCGTGTCAATGCTCACGGCTCCGTACTGCCCTGTCTCGATTACATGGAGCCCTACTCGGGGTGGAGGGGCTCCATCTCCGACCGAACGATGATCAGGTTACCTCCCGGTGCCCCTATGGGCTCCGGTGTGTCCTCTGGACCTGGATCGCCCAGGAGGTGGAACACCTCCTCGGCCAGGTGTGTGTCGTCTGTGGGTCTGGCCTGCCTGATGTTGTGGGAAAGCACGCCCTGGAGCCACCGTGTGATCCCCTGGTCCCAGGTCCGGCCGGAGCTGGGGATGATGGGTGTCCCCACGGTCAGATCGGCCACATGATCCCCGAAGATCTCGAGGTCGCCAGCGATCTTGGTCTCGAGATGCCCCGAGCTTCCAGCCCTTGATCGGGTCGTCTGGCGCGGGAACTCCATCGCCCGGTTCCCGGCGTTCGGTGAGAGCGGGTTTAGGGGGCAGATACAGGCGGCAGAAACGTAGGCCATATCGTAGCACTGCCCGGGCGGCTGGTGGAAGAACCCGAAAGAACCAACGCTCGACAAACGCGCGTCGGCAAGGATCTTTGCGGGAGGCCGGATGTTACCAGGGAACCCCGTGAGCTCGTGCCGGTGGTGGAGCAAATCCCACTGGACGGCGTTCGCCTCAGCCTGGGTCAACCGAGGCCCCGGGCCGTCCATACCGAGGACCTTTTTCCTCTCGAACTTGGCCTGGAGGAAGGTCAACCGCATCAGCTTGGGTGGCGTAACGCGGTAGGTGAGGATCTTCAGGTCCGACAGTTCGCACTGGCGCTCGTTGCCACCCAACGCCGGCGAGGCCTGGAACGTCACCTGGGAGTTGTACCCGTGGTACCTTTCCACGTCGACCCTCGGATGGGCCCCCATGGCCGGCAACACGTCCATCAGGGCATCGAAAAGCGGTATCTCATCGATGAGAGGAATCGTGGAGACCTTGCTGTGGAATGCCTGCTGCAGGCGCTGGCCTGGCGATAGCGGGCTTACGTCCACCACCTCTGGCTGCTGGCTGAACGTGGGACGAGGAGCCTCTGGGTCGGTGGGCCCTGATCGATGAGAAGCGGGGGCGGCACGGCTATCCCTGTGGCTCCTTGCCGGCTGCCCGGTAGCGGTTCTCGCTGAGGGGTGATTCGAGGTAGTCGTCGTTGAGCAAGTGGAGGACCTCCCAGACCTTGTTCTTGTTCGGGATCTCCAACCGCTTGGTCCCGTCATCATCCTCCCCGATGGAGATCTCGAGCCCGTACGCATCCACGATCTCCTCGGCGTCGTCGGTCGTGATGTGCTGGTACAACCCGAGCTCGGTCACCTCGTACAGCTTCCGCTGGATCCGGCGGTTGGCTCGGATCGCCTCCTCGAACAATTCGAAGTCCGCAAACGCCAGCGGGCCTTGGTCCAGTGTTTCGAGAACCTCCCCGGTGTTCTCCTCGATCTGGGTGAAGAAATCGAAGATGTCCTCGAACCGCTTCTGACGTAGGACGTAGAACATTCCTTCATACAGGACCGCGTCGATCTTGGTGGGGATCTCAAGAAGCTCCCCGTCGAACGGCTTGTACTCACCGCCGTCGGAATCGAGCAGCATGTTGAGCCGCCCCCGACGTCCCAGGATTTGGCGTGAGGTGAACTTCTGGAACCCGATGACCTGACGCCCGTCGCGCGCTGTCACGACGATCGCCTGGAAGCTAGGGCGGCGACCGGTACCGTAGGTGGTCTCCTCGAGATCCGGGTCAAGGACCTCGTCCCGGATGCCGGGTGCGGCGTCGACATCCTCAGGATCGATGGTTTGCACCAGCGCACGGTCGAGGTTCAGGTTGGAGGCCTGGTACTCTCGCACCTCCCTCGTTCCCGCCTGGAGCCCGGACACGATACTCGACAGCTCCCCCTGAAGGACGCCTTCGATGCCATCGGCCAAGCTCGTTTCTAGCGCCACCCGCCCGAAGACCAAGCGGCGGCCCTCATCTTCCTCGTCGGGTTCTTCCCTAGCGAGCACGAGACGCCGGCTGTTCTGGTCGTCGCTCTCAAGGAGCTCAAGGGCCGCTCTTAGACCGTTCATGGTCCCCTCACTTGGCGAGGTAGATGTCGCCGGTGATTTCGGCCAGGAGCACGCGTCCGGGTCTCACGTCCTGGTCCTTGGTCAGGACGACACGGTGATGCCCGGCCGGATCCTGGACCTCGATGAGATCGTAACCGAAGAGCGCCAGCACGGGGTTCACGAAGAGGTGGTTGGAGCGTACCTGGATGACTCCGATCGTCAGGAAGAACGCGACGAACGCGAGGATGTTGTAGAGGTCGGCGTAATCCAGGATGATGAACGGGAAGATGTAGACGAGGAGGTAGGTGGTGATGAGGTCGTTGCGATCGTTGGCCGCCTGGATATCCACCCAGTCGCCCTCCCGCTTGCCTCGGACGTGCAGGACGGCCCAGAGGCTCAGACCCGTCACCAGGATCAGGAGGATCATCAGCAAGCTGAGGACTGGGATCTGGGTCCCCGAGACATCGATGACGAGCTCGCGGCCCTTGGCTGCCAGGATGATGAACAGCGGGATGTACGAGCTCCCGAAGAGCAACCACTTCACGGATCGGCGTAGGGTTGCCATACCATCCCCTCCTCAGAGGCCAAACATCGTGTATCCTCGGTAGATCGGTTCGGTCGTGCTTGGAACGGACGTTTCCAGATCCGGGGAGGCTCGCCCCGCGCTCCCCTCCCTGCCTGGCTGCCATACGTGGTAGTTAGCAAGAGCACAAACCCGAAAAACCTTCCGAGAACAATCAAAATGCAACCACATCTAGGCGCATATCTACCTCGGCCCCGGACCACACGTTCAACCTGGGGGGTGATAGCGAGTCTGGACCGTGGAGGTCCTCCACTCTCGGAACGGTCCTCTTGGGCTTGTCTTGTGCCTCTCCCGGTGGTCGGCCAGGTCGATCGGGATTCCGATGGGCTCGTCCACAGTCGGCTGAGCCGCACGTCGATCCTCGCCAAGCAGGGCCCACGGGGCCTCCTCGGCCTCGTGCGGGCGGTAGGTAGGTACAGCTCGCCGACACAATCCGTGTCGGGGGATGCCTCGGTGAACCTCCCCTGGCCATAGGATCGCGGTGGGCGGCACCCGGACCGTGTCCTCGGGTCGGCGACACCTTGGGCGCCACCTCCGAAAGAGCTTTCGGACAGTAGTGTTATTTTATCTCTAAGCGGGCAGGAACGCGCATCGATCCTAGGCAGACACAATCGGGCAACGAGTGCTTACATCCTGCCCGCTCCCCATCGCCCAGCCGTGGCGATTGGGCGGGGGGATTCCCACTCTTAGCCTCCGTGCGTCCGCTCGTATCCTCGAGCCAGACTCATGGTCGATCTCGATTTGACGATACTCCTTCTGCAAGGATATGCGCCGATGCTCCAAGGATCTGCGTCGAAAGCGAACAGCTAAGGTGACTAGTGTAGTTACTCTCATAAGGCGGGGCAGAGGGTAAGGTTGCGCCACAGGGGCAACACGTTGGCGCGCGGGTGTGATCCCTCTGCCCCGCCTTCGATTTCCTCTTCTACTTCCGTCCGTCATGGATGCGTGATCGGCTCGGGGGTAGGTTCCTGGCCACGATCTGCCGGCTATTGAGCTTTCCAGATGTGAGAGCGACCGGGGGGGCGAGCTTTGAAGTGCGCGCAGCGCCGACACTGGTGGATGGGTCACACGGCGCTGGGCCGGCCCAGCGTCCCCGTGTCGTTCGGGACGCCCGCCAGGGTGCCAGACGGCGCCCGGGTGTGCGTTAGGGCTGATCGTGCCGGTAGGCCCGCTCCCGTGTGAGATTTGGGCTCGGTCGACTTCCGAATCTGGGGTAAGGGGATCCAGCCCGGGGGCAGAACATGCGGGGTGTCGATGGGGCCCCGGGCTGGTGGTGGTGCGGGCAAGGCCAGCGGTAGTCGTCGAGATCGTTCGTGTGGGGGGTATGGGTTCTGGTGGTGGGCCTGCCCGCATATCTAGAATCCTACACTACTGCATAAAGGCATCGACCGTCGAGGGGGCGGCCTCCCCGCGGGCATCCGGTGTCAGGCGCTTGGTTCATCAGGGTGGAGGATCCCCCCGCTCTGCTTCCCGGGGTGATGCGCCCCCTATCGCCTGGAGCAACCGCAGGCCCTTGATAAGGAGGACGATGTAGGTGATCGTCGCAAGGACCCCGATGCCGGCTGCGATCATCCCGATTGTCTCGGTGTCGGCCGGAACCATGCCATATGAAGATGGGGCAGGACGCCTTAGATTTAGCCACTATCCAGATTGGTTTCACGGGTCTGCCGTGGGCCTTAGGGACGCGCGCCTGCGGGGCTCGCAGTTCCACACCGTTCGTGAGCGTCACACGTACGACGCGCTCGGGGGCTCCGGGTCGTCCCCCAGCGCCTCGCGGACGGCCCCGTGCTCGCGCAGCCCCCGGCACCGGGGCCCGTCCACCCATCGCTTGAGCGCACCGGGATCTCAGCCCGCCGCGTTGACAGCCAGGTCGACCGCGCGCGCCTCCTGACCGGCTTGCCTGGTACATCCGGCGGCCTGAGCCAGCAGGCGGCCATCCTCGTCCACCATGCCGGCGGTGGTCTCGTAGGCATCAGCTGCCTCGTCGTAACGCTTGAGCTCCTCGAGACTGGCGGCCAGGCTGTTCCACTCGTCCAGGCTGTTGGGATAGGCCTCGATGATGCGCTGGTACCAGGACAGCGCGTCCTCGTACTCGCGGGCCTCGAAGGCTCGGTCGCCGGCCCGGCGCCAGCGTTCCTCGCGATCCCGGCTCGTCGGCCTTGCCGTGCGTGTACCGGACGAGGGCTCGAGCTCGGGTGGTGAAGGCGGTTGTGCCGAGGACGAGGGCCAAGACGAGCCAGGGAGCAACGGAGAGGCCGATATCGATGAGGCCAGGTCCTGACTGGTTGATGGCCTGCTGGTCGACGCCTGGCGTGTCTCGAACCTCGTAGTCTCCCTCGACGGCGGCCAGGCCGTAGCTGGAACCCCCCGAGGGCAGGGGTTCGATGACGGTCTGTCCTTGGCCGAGCAGCCCCAGCTCGGCACCGTCGAGGTGGCATCGCGTGGTCGCATCCTCGAGGATGCCGTGGACGTTGTCGCCGCCGAACGAGCCGTCGATCGTCATCGCTGGGCGGGTCCCATGGCGCGGAGCTGGTCAGGGACCGAGATCCACAAGCGACCGTCGGTCATGTTGATGAGCGTGATCCGACGCTGGAACTCTTGGACACCGGGCGCAGGCCCGGACTCGATCTGCTTGCCGGTCAAGTGCTCCCACCCATCGGTTTCAGCGGCGGTCAGGTCGAGGGTCAGGTTGTTGGCGAACAGGGTGAACGGGCCCCGGACGACGGCGGCATCGAGCTGGGTGAGCATCGTCCAGGGGTCTTCCACGGTGTAGGAGAAGCCCTGGCGTCGTCCGTCGTTGGCGGCCTACGCTGGAGTCGCTGGGGAAGCCAACGCTCGTGATCGTTTGGTCCTTGATCGGGCTGGCCTGAGCGCGTCCGGTGGCTTGGAGGGACATGTTCCCTTGCCCTGAGGGGAGGATGGCGAGGACCTCCGGTTGGGGGAAGGTCTTGGTGAGGTTGGCGTGCACCTGGGTGAAGTTGGCACTGTGTGTGCCGATCTCGGGTTCGTGGCTGATGATGGCGTCGTTGCCTTCCTGGCCAACCTGTGTGCCGTTGCCCCATGCATAGGTCACATCGATCGCGTCGGCTTGGAGGCAGGCGACCCGGTTGACCCAGTCTGCGGCGCTGCCCAAGGAAAGGACGTCAGTGGCCTGGAGTACGACGAGGGGGGAGGTTGACAGCTTGACCTCCGACCCGGAGATCGACTTCGATATACCCGAGGGGGTGTGGGGACTGTCAAAAAGTGGGCCAATACAGCCTTTACGAAGCCATGGCCCACCTCCCGGCTATCCGGGGTCGCCTCGCGCCGGGGTTCGGCCGTTGCCGAACGGTAGGGCCGGGTTCAAGCCCCCGGAGCACCTAAGCCGGCAGGCTATGAGCACGGCTCATGGGGTCAACGCTTGGTGGATCCTGCTCGGCCTCCTTCTCCTACCGGGGTCCGGCTGCCTGGACACGGCTCCGGACCAGGAGGGCACCGAGGTCCAGGTGACGACCGCCCACGACCGCGGGCTGACCCGGGAGGAGGAGCGGGACCAGGTGCGACCAACTGGAGCCCCAGCCAGCAGCGGGCGCGTCAACGTCTTCCTGTTCACCCCCGAGGACTTCGAGCAGATGAACGGAAGCTGGGGGCTGTGGGACCCGAGAGCCCCACCCGAACGCGAGCCGGGCGCACTGGTCGTCTTCCCCGGCAACCACAGCGCCACCTTCCCGTTGGATGACGACGGGCGCAACTCGTTCCGGATTCAGGCCCCCGAGGGG